>JBKPPN010000189.1:0-6859 GCA_046733575.1 Candidatus Methylomirabilota bacterium
GCATAGCGGCGTGTCCGATCGCGCGCTCCTGGCCGGCGTCACCGTCCTCGACTTCACCCGCGTCCTGGCCGGCCCCTACTGCACGCGCCTCATGGCCGACCTCGGCGCGCGCGTCATCAAGGTCGAGCGCCCCGGCGAGGGCGACGAGATGCGGCGCGCCTACCTGCAGCTCGATCCCGCCCGCGACGACCAGTCCACGTACTTCATCCGCATCAACGCGGGCAAGCTCGGCATCGCCATCGACCTGAGCCGGCCCGAGGCGTGCGAGGTCGTTCACGATCTCACCCGCGTGTCGGACGTCGTGGTGGAGAACTTCCTGCCCGGGGTCATGGCGAAGCTGCGGTGCGATTACGCGTCGCTGGCCGCCGTGAAGCCCGACCTCGTCTACTGCTCGATCTCGGGCTTCGGCCAGACCGGTCCGCTCCACCGCTCGCCCGCCTTCGCCCACATCGTGGCCGCGCTGTCCGGCCTCATGCATCTGGAGAAGCAGGACCGGCCGCAGCCACTGCCGCCCTACCTGCAGGCGGCGGACGTTCTCGCCGCGAACCACGCCTTCGGCGCCATCGTGGCGGCGCTGTTCCGCCGCGCGACGACCGGTCAGGGCGCGCATCTCGACGTCTCCATGCTGGAGGCGCTCATCGGTGCGGAGGACGTCACGTTCGGCGCGGTGCTGAACGACGGCGAGGAGTATCCGGGACCGCGGATCGGCATGATCGTGCATCCGATCGGCGATCGCTACGTCGCGCTGCAGACGGTGGGCGCGCCCGATCTGTGGAACCGGCTCGTGGCGGCCCTGGGCCAGCCGGGTCTCGTCACCGATCCGCGCTTCGCGACCCGCATCGCGCGCCGCGATCACTGGCCCGAGCTACGCGAGCTGATCGTACGCTGGCTCGACGGCTTCAAGTCCGTCGACGACGCGGCGGCCGCGCTGTCGGCCGCACGGCTCCCCTGCGCGGTGGTGCTCACGCCGGCCGAGGTCGCCGCGCATCCGCACCTCGCGGAGCGCGGCGCGTTCCCGACCATCCCGCACCCGACGCGGGGCGCCGTCCGCGTCACCGGATCGCCGTTCCGACTCGACGGTGAAGCGGTGGGACCGCGATCCGCGGCACCCTACCGCGTGGGCGAGCACACCCGGGACGTGCTGGGCGACGTCCTGGGTTATTCCGACGGTCGCATCGACGCGCTGCTCGCCGCCGGCGTCATCGCCTGAGGCGCTCGGCCTACTGCTCGAACGGCGGCCGCCACTCGCGGAACGCGCTCCAGCCGATGTCCTTGTAGCCGCGCTCCAGCATGCACGCGCGATATGCCTTGGCGTCGTGGACCACGCGCGCCTTGGTGTTCGGGTCGGGGTAGAGCGGCGGGATGATGCCGCGATCGTAGATCTCCGCGGCGTGCCGGCAGTCGCGCATGTCGAGCCGGGCCTGGGCCTCGGGCACTCCCGGCTTCTCGTACCCGCGGTAGTTCGCGCAGCCCGCCGCGAGCAGTGTCGCGGTGACCAGCGCCAGTGCGACCGACGTCGACGCTCTCATGCGGGCTGATCGTAAGAGACTGGCCGGCGCGCCGCAATCGCGGACGGGACGACTCACAACGGCCGACGTCAGCTCCGGCGCGGCGGCGGCTTCTTCGCCGCCACCGGGTTCACGACCGCGCCGTCGCGCGCGCCGTCCGGCGGCGCGACCACGATGCGCTCGCCCGGCTCGAGTCCGGTCAGCACCTCGACGGTGAGGCCGAAATCCCGGCCCAGCTCGACGGCGCGGAAGGCGAGGCGGTTGTCCTCCCCCACCGTCGCGATCTGCGTCCCGGCCGCGCGCACGATGATGGCGCTCGCCGGGACGACGAGCGGCGGCGACGGGCGCGTGAGGTGCATCTTCACGTCGGCGTACATGCCGGGGCGCAGCGTGTTCCCGTCGTTCTGGAGCCGCACCTCGGTGAGCAGCGTGCGCGACGTCGGATCGAGGGCGTCGGCGGTGCTCACCACCTTGCCGCGGAACGACCGGCTCGGCAGCTCGCGCACGCTCACGTCCCCCACGAGTCCGGGCGCGACGCTCGCCACGAACGTCTGCGGCACGTTGACGAACACGCGCAACGCATCCGTCTGGGCGAGGCGGAACATCGGCGTGGTGTTGGCGCTGCTGCCCGACGCGATGAGGGCGCCCTGCTCGATGTTGCGCACGGTGATCACCCCGCCGAACGGGGCGCGCACCTTCTGGAAGGACTGCAGGTCGAGGAGCCTCCGCACGTTCGCCTCGTTGGCCGTGACGTTGGCCTCCGCCGCGGCCGCGCTGGCCTGCAGCGCCTCGACGTTGGCCTCCGCCGCCGCGACCGCGGCGGTGGCGTTGTCGACGGCGATCTGACGGTCGTCGACGTCTTGCGCGGACACCAGGTTCTGCTGCCGCAGCTGCCGCCAGCGGCCGAGATTGGTCTGCGCGTACGCGAGCGTCGAGCGATTCTGCTGCAGCGTCGCGCGCGCCTGGGTGAGGCTCGCGCGGGCCTGCGCCACGGTCGCCTGGGACGACGTCAGCGTGGCGCGCGTCTGCGCGAGCTGCTGATCGAGCTCCGGCGTGTCGATCTCGGCCAGGACCTGGCCGGGCTCCACGCGGCTGCCGATGTCGACGTTGCGGCGCTTCACGTAGCCGTCGACGCGTGCGTAGACGTTGGTCTCCTGGATGGCCTGGATGCTGCCGGGCAGCACGAGATCGACGGTGGCGGCGGCGCGCTCGGGCACCATCACGGTCACCGTGGGCGCCGTCGTCTCCGCGGTCCGCACGGCGGCGCGTAGCTCGGCTTGCCGCTGCAGGCGGGGCACGATGCCGAGCACCAGGGCCGCGCCGACCACCACGACGGCGGCGACGAGGAGCCACGCCGGGCGGGCGCGTCGCGCGGCCATCAGGCCCGGGCTCCGCGGGGCGCGGGCACGGCGACGACGTCGTCGTCCTCGTCGCGCCGGGGCGGGCGTCGCCTCAGCACGCTGTAGATCACGGGAACGACGAACAGCGTGGCCACCGTGGCGAGGGCGAGGCCGCCGATGACGGCGCGCCCGAGCGGCGCGTTCTGCTCGCCTCCCTCGCCCAGACCGAGCGACATCGGCAGCATGCCGATGATCATGGCCAGCGCCGTCATGAGCACGGGGCGCAAGCGCGTGAACCCCGCGGACAGCGCGGCCTCGAGGGCGTCTTCGCCCTCGGCGCGCTGATCGTTGGCGAACGTGACGAGGAGGATGCTGTTCGACGTGGCCACGCCGATCGACATGATGGCGCCCATGAGCGACGGCACGTTGATGGTCGTCTGCGACAGGAACAGCGCCCACAGGATGCCGGCGATGGCGCCGGGCAACGCGGTGATGATGATGAACGGATCGAGCCAGGACTGGAAGTTGATGACCATGAGCGCGTAGACCAGGATGATCGCGAAGACGAGGCCGCCGGCCAGACCGGCGAACGCGGCATTCATGCTCTCGACCTGCCCGCGCACGGTGATCGACGTGCCGCGCGGCAGCTCGCGCTCGGCGTCGGTGATGATGTGCCGCACGTCGCGCATGGTGCCGCCGAGATCGCGGTCCTGCACGCTCGCGTACACGTTGAAGACCGGCTGCACGTTGTAGTGGTTGGCCACCGTGGTGGCCACGCCGCGCTCGACGGTGGCCAGGTTGGTGAGCATCTCCGGGGTGCCGCCCGCCGGGGTGGGAATCGGCTCGCGCTGGAGAGCGTCCACCGAGTCGATGCGATGCTGGGGCGTCTGCACGGTCACGCGGTAGCTCACGCCGTTCACGGGGTTCAGCCAGAAGTTCGGCGCCGCGTCGATGCTGGACGCGAGCGACGTCAGGAGCGTGCCCGCCACGTCGCGCTGGGTGAGGCCGAGCTGCGCCGCGCGGGTGCGGTCCACGTTCACGCGGAGCTCGGGCGCGTTGACGACCTGGTGCACGTGCACGTCGACGGCGCCCGGCACGCGCGCCACTCGCGCCGCGATCTTTCGCGCCACCTCGTAGTTGCCCGCCCGGTCGTTGCCCACCACCTGGATGTCGATCGGCGCGGGCAATCCGAAATTCAGGATCTGACTCACGATGTCGGCAGGCTGGAAGAAGAACGTCGAGCCGGGGAACTCCTGCGGGAGCCGACGACGGAGATCCTTGATGTACGCGAAGGTCGACCGGTGCTCGGGCTTGAGGGAGACGAGGATCTCGCCGTCGGTGGGTCCGATCACCGAGCTGTCGCTGAAGGCCAGGTTCACGCCGCCGATCGGGATGCCGATGTTGCTCAGGACGAGCGCGACCTCGTCACGCGGAATGATCCGCCGGATCGTTTCCTCGACCGCGGTGAACAGCTGGTTCGTCTCCTCGATGCGCGTGCCGGGCGCGGCGCGCACGTGCAGGCGGATCTGCCCCGCGTCGACCTCGGGGAAGAAGTCCTCACCGATGAACGGCGCCAGCGCGGCCGACAGCGCGACGAACAGTCCGAACGCCACCAGCGTCGCGGCGCGGTGGCGCAGGCACGCCGCGAGCGCGCGACGGTACGACTCCCGGAACGCCTCGAAGCGCCGGTTGAACGCGAAGTGCAGGCGCCAGAAGACGTCGGCGCCCTGCCTGGCGTCCCCGTGCTCGCCCGCGGCGTAGCGGTGGACCTCGGCGCGCAGGAGGTACTGCACCATCGTGGGCACCAGCGTGCGTGACAGGAAGTACGACGCCATCATGGCCAGCACCACGGCGAGGGCGAGCGGCGTGAACAGGAACTGGACGATGCCGCGCAGGAAGGCCACGGGCACGAACACGATGCAGATGGCGAGCGTGGAGACGAAGGCCGGCACGGCGATCTGCTGGGCGCCGTCCAGGATGGCCTGGCGCAGCGGCTTCCGCATGCCGAGGTTCCGGTGGATGTTCTCGATCTCCACGGTGGCGTCGTCGACCAGGATGCCGACGGCGAGGGCCAGCCCGCCCAGCGTCATGATGTTGATGGTGTAGCCGAAGAGGCCCAGGACGATGATCGAGGTCAGGATCGAGAGCGGGATCGACGTGGCCACGATGATCGTGCTGCGCCAGCTTCCCAGGAACACGAGGATCATCAGGCCCGTGAGGGTGGCCGCGATCACGGCCTCCTTCAGGACGCCGTCGAGGGCGTTCTTCACGAACACCGACTGATCGGCCAGCATCTTGAGGTTGAGCTCGGTCGGCAGCGTGGCCTGGACCTTGGGCAGGAACGCCTTCACCCGGTTCACGATGTCGAGGGTGGAGGCGCCCTCGCCCTTGAGGATCGTCACGAGGCTGGCGCGGCGGCCGTTCTCGCTCACGATGTTCTGCTGCACCGAGAAGCCGTCCCGCACGTGCGCCACGTCGCGGATGTAGGTGATCGTGCCATTCACCTGCTTGATGGGCAGGTCGTTGAGGCCGGCGACCGTATCGGGACTCGAGTTCATCCGCACGCCGTACTCGCGGTCGCCGATCTTCGCCGTGCCGCTGGGCAGGATCAGGTTCTGCGCGTTGATCGCCTGCACCACGTCGGCGGCGGACAGGCCCTTGCCACGCAGGGCGCGCGGGTCGAGGTCGACCATGATGGTGCGCGGCTTGCCGCCGTACGGCAGCGCGACGGAGGCGCCCTGCACGGTGGCGAGCTGGGTGCGCACGAAGTTCTGCGCGTAGTCCCAGAGCTGCGCCTCCGGCATGATCTCGCTGCCCACGCTGAGCTGCAGGATCGGCACGCGCGAGGCGCTGTACTGGATGATGTTCGGCGGCACGATGCCCGGGGGCAGCACCCGCGTCACGGACTGCGCCTGCGCGGTGATCTGCGCGATGGCGGCCTCGATCTTGGCCCCGGGATGGAAGAACACCTTGATGACGGCGACCCCGAGCATCGACTGCGACTCGATGTGCTCGATGTCGTTCACGGTCGTCGTGAAGGCGCGCTCCGAGATGGTGACGACGCGCTTCTCCATCTCCTCGGGCGGCAGCCCGTTGAGCGACCAGATGACGGCGGCGATGGGAATGCGGACTTCGGGGAAGATGTCCGTCGGCATGCGGCGAAACGTGACGATGCCGAGGAACACGATGAGGAGCGCGACGACGACGAACGTGTAGGGACGGCGGAGCGCGAGGCGGACGATCCACATGCGTGTCTACCGGGCCCTGACCATGGCGGGCACTCAGTGTACCCGAAGCCCGGTTCAGCGGTTGTCGGCGGTCTTGCTGCTCTCCGCGCGGGCGGCGTCACGTGCGCGGAGCGCGCGCCAGACCCTTTCCGGCGTGAGGGGAAGCTCCCGCAGCCGGATGCCGGCGAGCCGCGCGAGCGCATTGGCCACGGCGGGACTGACGGGGACCAGGCTGCCCTCGCCCGCGCCCTTGGCGCCATAGGGGCCGGCGCCGTCCGCGTTCTCGACGAACCGACACTGCATGCGCGACGGCACGTCGGCGGCACGCGGGACGCGGTAGTCGACGAGATTGCCGTTCATGAGCTGGCCACCCTCGTAGACCATCTCCTCGTAGAGGGTGTGCCCGAGTCCTTGCATCACGGCGCCCTCGTCCTGCCCCTCGCACTGCTGGGGATTGATGCACTGACCGACGTCGGCCACGGAGGCATAGCGCTCGACGGTCACCGCGCCCGTCTCCTCGTCGAGGGCGACCTCGGCCGCGCCCACCGCCATCTCCCAGAACGGCGTGCTGCCGCCCAGCGGCGCGGCGCTGCGGCCCGGCGCGACGACGCCCCGACCGATCAGCTCGCCGCCGCTCATGCCGAACCGCAGCGCCAGGACCTCGGTGTACGTGAGCCGCCGACTGCCTGCGACCACGGCCGCGTCGGCCACGCCGAGCTCGCTGCGCGGCACGGCCGTTCCTCCGGCGCCGAGATGGTCTCCGGCGATCCGGAAGAGCTGCTTG
>JBKPPN010000190.1:0-8546 GCA_046733575.1 Candidatus Methylomirabilota bacterium
CAGCGTCAGATGTGTATAAGAGACAGCTACGAGGCCGTCATCCCTCGCGCGCATCCAGGAAAGCTGACGATGACCAAGGCGGCGTTCGCCTCCGCCTTGCGCCGCGTGTCCGTGATGGCCGAGGAGCGCAACAAGCCGGTCAAGGTGATCCTGGGCGACGGCAGCATGCGGCTGGCTGCGTCCAGCTCGGATCTGGGCGAAGCGGAGGAGACGCTCGAGGTCGAGCACAAGGGCGAGGAGGTCACGATTGGCTTCAACTCGCGCTACATCCTGGACGCGCTGGCCCCCGTCGACGAGGACGTCGTGGTGTTCGAATTCAAGGACGCGTTGAGCCCCGGAGTGATTAAAAGCAACGAGAGCGACGGTTACTGCTGTGTTATAATGCCTATGCGAATTTAGGCGATTTTTCCGGGGTTTTTCGCTCGAAATGGGGGTCCTGCCAGGGTGCAAATTGGAAGCATTCAGTTGCTGGAGTTTCGCAATTACCACACCCTGTCGCTGACTCCGGCTCCCCGACTCAACCTCCTCTCCGGCCGTAACGGCGAGGGCAAGACCAACCTCCTCGAAGCGATCGCCGTGCTGTTGACCGGCCGGTCGTTTCGGACGTCGCGGCTGGCCGACGTGGCGACGTGGGGGACAGTCGGCAGCTCGCTCAGCGGCGAGGTTCGTCGTGACGAGGGCTCGCGCGCGATCCGTCGCGCGCTTCAGCGCGGTCCCGAGGGCACCTGGCAGAGCTCGGGCGATACGGTGGCGTGGGCCAAGGTGATCGCGTTCGGCTGGCAGGATCTCGAGATCCTCAACGGGGCGCCCGGCGCTCGACGAAACTTCCTCGACGGCTTCGCGGGACGGCTCTACGCGAGCCACATCCCGACGCTGGTCCGCTACCGGCAGATCGTCGCGCGTCGCAACTCCGTGCTTCAGACCGGGATGACGCTGGGTCTGGACGAGCGACTGGCGCCCTGGGACGAGCAGCTCGCCTCCGTCGGCATGGAGCTGATCGATCGTCGTCGACGGGCCACCGCCGCGCTTCAGACCGAGCTCGCGCGCATCCATCCCGGCGTGTCGGGATCCGACAGGAAGGTACAGATCTCGTATCGCGCCACCGTCGGGGAGGCGTCCGACGTCGCGGGTTTCGCGCAGGCGCTCGAGCGACGTCGTCGCGAAGAGATCCGCCGTGGCCTGACGCTGGTCGGGCCGCACCGGGACGACCTCTCGATCGAGATCGATGGGGTCGACGCCCGGACGTTCGGCTCCCGCGGACAGCAGCGGCTGCTCGCGCTGTCGTTGCGCATCGCCGAGGTGATGCCGGTGCGCGAAGCGGCCGGGACCGCGCCGATCCTGCTGCTCGACGATGCGCTGTCCGAGCTGGATGCGCACGCGCGAGACAACGTCCTGCGCGAGATCCAGCACACCGACCAGGTCTTTCTCACGACGCCGGAGCCGCTGGCCGTCGCCGGCGCCACCCGGTGGACCGTTGCGGGAGGAGGGGTAGCCGCCGCATGAGCGCCGAGACGTACACGGCGAGCGACATCAAGGTTCTGGAAGGCCTCGAGGCCGTCCGTAAGCGCCCCGCGATGTACATCGGCGACACGGGCGCCTACGGCCTGCACCACCTCGTGTACGAGATCGTGGACAACTCTGTCGACGAGGCGCTCGCCGGTCACTGCGACTCGATCAAGGTCATCCTGCACTCGGACGGGTCCTGCTCCGTGGGCGACAATGGACGCGGAATTCCCGTCGATCTTCACGAGCAGTCCGGCAAGTCGGCCGCCGAGGTCGTGCTCACCGTGCTGCACGCCGGGGGCAAGTTCGAGCACTCCGCCTACAAGGTGTCGGGCGGTCTCCACGGTGTCGGTGTCTCGGTCGTCAATGCGCTCTCCGAATGGCTGGAGCTCGAGATCCGTCGCGGCGGCCGGACGTGGACGCAGCGGTACGAGAAGGGTGGCGTGCCGACGGGACCGCTCACCCCCGGTGAAGCGACCAAGAAGCACGGCACCATCATCCGCTTCAAGCCCGACGCCACCATCTTCGAGACGGTGGACTTCTCCTTCGATACGCTCTCGACGCGGCTGCGAGAGCTGGCGTTTCTCAACCGCGGCCTCAAGATCGTCATCGAGGACGAGCGCGACGGACGGAACAACACGTTCCTGTTCAAGGGCGGGATCATCGAGTTCATCAAGCACCTGAACCAGAACAAGACGCCCATCCACTCGAAGGTGATGTTCTTCGAAGGTCGGCGCGGCGACATCGAGGTCGAGGTCGCGCTCCAGTACAACGACGGCTACCAGGAGAGCGTGTTCTCGTTCGCCAACAACATCAACACCCGCGAGGGTGGCACTCATCTCACCGGCTTCCGCGCGGCGCTCACGAGCACGCTGGCGAATTACGCCCAGGCCAACAACTTCCTCAAGAATTTCAAGGGCGGGGTCACGGGCGACGACGTGCGCGAGGGACTGTGCGCGGTGGTGTCCGTCCGTCTCCCCGACCCGCAGTTCGAGGGCCAGACGAAGGCCAAGCTCGGCAACACCGACCTCAAGGGGCTCGTGCAGCAGGTCGTGAACGAGAAGCTGGCCGAGGCGTTCGAGGAAGACCCCACGACGGCGCGCAAGATCGCGGACAAGTGCGTGCGCGCCGCGCAGGCGCGCGAGGCCGCGCGCAAGGCCCGCGAGCTGACACGCAAGGGCGGACGCGACGACGAAGGGCTCGCCGCGAAGCTCGCCGACTGCTCCGAGCGTGACCCGCAGTATCGCGAGCTGTTCCTGGTCGAGGGCGACTCCGCCGGCGGCTCGGCCAAGCAGGGCCGCGATCGCAAGACGCAGGCGGTGCTGCCGTTGCGCGGGAAGATCATCAACTCGGAGAAGGCCCGCTACGACAAGGTCCTCTCCCACAATGAAATCCGGCTGCTCATCTCCGCCATGGGGACGGGCATCGGCACCGAGGAGTTCGACCTCACCAAGCTCCGGTACCACAAGATCATCCTGATGACGGACGCCGACGTGGACGGCGCGCACATCCGGACGCTGCTCCTCACGTTCTTCTTCCGTCACATGAACGCGATCATCGAGGGCGGCAACCTCTACATCGCGCAGCCGCCGCTCTTCAAGGTGAAGAAGGGCAAGACCGAGAAGTACCTGATGAACGATCGCGAGTTCGAGGACTTCTTCCTCTCGACGTGGGTCACGACGGCGCGCCTGAAGGTCCCCGGCAAGGCGACGCCGCTCACGGCCGAGGCATTGCTCGAGCACCTGCGTGCGGTGTCGGACTATCGCGGGCTCTTCGCCAAACTCACCAAGCGAGGTGTGCCGTCCGCGTGGCTGCAGGAGCTACTGCACCGAAAGTTCCGCGGCACCAAGCGCGGCGTCGGCCATGCCGAGATCGGTGAGGAGATCAAGAGCGTCGCCGCGGCCGTCAATGGCCAGGCCATGCCGGAGATCCGTGCCACGGAAGGCGTCGAGGGCTACACCGTCGTGATTCCCGGCGCCAACATCACCTTCAGCACCGATCTCTTGAAGTCTGCCGACTACGGCACGCTGCTCGACCTCTGGGAGAAGCTCGCGGCGACGGCGAAGGGACCGACCGTGCTGCTGGACGAGGACGACGCCGAGACGCCCGTCACCACGCTCGACCACCTGTGGACTCTGGCGCTCGAGCAGTCGCGTCAAGGCGCCACGTTCCAGCGCTACAAGGGTCTCGGCGAGATGAATCCCGAGCAGCTCTGGGAAACGACGATGAATCCCGAGACCCGCACCCTGCTCAAGGTCACCATGGACGACGCGGTGGGCGCCGACGAGATGTTCACCGTGCTCATGGGCGACGCGGTGGAGCCGCGCCGGGTCTTCATCGAGCAGCACGCCCTCGACGTGGCCAACCTGGACGTCTGATGCCCGACCGCCAGATCAACGCCCCGATCGAAGAGGAGATGCGGAAGTCCTACCTGGACTACGCGATGTCCGTCATCGTCGGACGGGCGTTGCCCGACATCCGCGACGGCCTGAAGCCCGTGCACCGCCGCGTGCTCTACACCATGTCGCTCCTCGGCCTGGCCTGGAACCGCGGCTACAAGAAGTCGGCCCGCGTCGTGGGCGACTGCATGGGCAAGTTCCATCCCCACGGCGATTCGGCCATCTACGACACGCTCGTGCGCATGGTGCAGGAGTTCTCCCTGCGCTATCCGCTCGTGGACGGGCAGGGCAACTTCGGGTCGATCGACGGCGACCCCGCCGCGGCCATGCGCTACACGGAAGCGCGCATGGCGCGCATCGCGCACGAGATGCTGGCCGACATCGACAAGGACACCGTCGACTTCGCGCCGAACTACGACGACAACGAGCAGGAGCCGGTCGTCCTGCCCACGCGCATCCCGAACCTGCTCGTGAACGGATCGGCCGGCATTGCCGTCGGCATGGCGACGAACATCCCGCCCCACAATCTAGGCGAGGTGATCGATGCGCTCGTGATGCTCGTCGACGATCCCGAGACACCGATCGAGAAGCTGATGACCGTGGTGACGGGCCCCGACTTCCCGACGGCAGGCTACATCTACGGGCGAAACGGGATCCGCGAGGCGTACACGACGGGGCGCGGGACGATCACGCTGCGGGCCAAGGCCGTGAAGGAGACGGGGCGCGGCGGCCGCGAATCCATCGTCATCACCGAGCTGCCGTACCAGGTGAACAAGGCGTCGCTCATCGAGAAGATCTCGGACCTCTCCAAGGAGAAGAAGATCGAGGGCATCTCGGAGATCCGCGACGAGACCAATCGCGAGGGCATCCGGGTGGTGCTGGAGCTCGGGCGCGGCGGCCTGCCCGAGATCGCGCTGAACCAGCTTTACAAGCACACGCAGATGCAGACGACGTTCGGCATCATCATGCTGGCCCTCGTCGACCGTCGTCCCCAGGTCGTCAACCTGAAGCAGATGCTCGACGCGTTCATCAAGTTCCGTCGCGAGGTGGTCACCCGCCGGACGCGCTTCGATCTCGCCCGCGCCGAGGAGCGCGCCCACATCCTGGCCGGCCTCCGCAAGGCGGTGGAGCATCTCGACGAGGTGATCCGCATCATCCGCGGCGCCGAGAACGCCGAGGTGGCGCGCACGACGTTGATGAGCCGTCTGGAGCTCTCGGAGATCCAGGCCAAGGCCATCCTCGACATGCAGCTGCGCCGCCTCGCTGCGCTCGAGCGACAGAAGATCATCGAGGAGCACGAAGAGGTCCTGAAGCTCATCGAGGAGCTCAAGAGCATCCTCGCCGACGATCGCAAGCTGATGAAGATCATCCGTGACGAGCTTCTCAAGGTGAAGGACGACTACGGCGACCCCCGTCGCACCGAAATCGTCACCGAGACGAGCGAGCTCACCATCGAGGACCTGCTTGCCGACGAGGAGATGGTCGTCACGATCACGCGCTCCGGCTACATCAAGCGGACGCACGTGGAGTCGTACCGCAGCCAGCGCCGCGGCGGCAAGGGCGTCACGGGCATGGAGACCAAGGAAGAGGACCTCGTCGACGACCTCTTCGTCGCCTCCACCCATAGTTATCTGCTGTTCTTCACCAACCTGGGCAAGGTGCACTGGCTCAAGGTGCACGAAATCCCGGAGGGCGGCCGGTCCGCGAAGGGCAAGGCCATGGTGAACCTCCTCGCGCTCGGTGATGGCGAGCACGTGGCCACGTGCGTGCCGGTGCGCGACTTCGGCGTGGGCGGCTTCGTGCTCTTCGCCACCCGGCAGGGCAAGGTGAAGAAGACGGAGCTCGCGGCGTACTCGCATCCGCGCGCGGGCGGCATCCAGGGTATCGGCCTCGACGATGGCGACGAGGTGATCACCGCGCACCGCACCGACGGGCAGCGCGAGGTGATGATCGCCACCAAGCTCGGCATGATCATCCGCTTCAACGAGGACGAGGTCCGGCCGATGGGCCGCGGCGCGGGCGGCGTGCGGGGCATCGACGTCGAGGACGGCGACGAGGTGATCGCGGCCGACGTCGTGCAGGATGGCGCGTTGATCCTGACCGTGAGCGAGCGGGGCTACGGCAAGCGCACGCCCCTCGAGGAGTACCGACTGCAGGGGCGCGCCGGCAAGGGCATCATCGACATCAAGACGGCGGGCCGCAACGGCCACGTCGTCGGCATGCTCCAGGTCCGTCCCGGCGACGACGTCCTGGTCATCACCACCAAGGGCAAGATGATCCGCATCCACGCCGACGACGTGTCGTCGCAGGGCCGGAACACCATGGGGGTGCGCATCATCGACCTGGAGCCGGACGACCGGGTAGGGTCGATCGCGCGCGTCGACGCCGAGCAGACACCAGCCGAAACGACGTAGTCGTGCTCGACCTCCGGCAGATCCGCGAGCAGCCTGCCCAGATCGCCGAGCGCCTGCGACACCGCGGCGGCGACGACCTTCTCAAGCCGCTCCTGGAGCGCGACGCCGCCCGCCGCCGACTGATCCACGAAGCGGAAGAGCTCAAGGCCGAGCGCAACCGCGCCTCGGAGGCCATTGGCCAGGCCAAGCGCCGTGGCGAGGACGCCACGGCAGCCATGGCCAGCATGCGAGACGTGGCAGATCGCATCAAGGGGCTCGACGCCGACATCAAGACAGCGGACGAGGACATCGAGCGCGCGCTGCTGCGCATTCCGAACCTGCCGCACGAGTCGGTGCCCGCGGGCGCGAGCGCCGACGACAACGTCGAGGTCCGGCGGTGGGGCACGCCGCGCGAGTTCGGGTTCACGCCCAGGCCGCACGAGGAGATCGGCGAGGCGCTCGGGATCCTCGACTTCGAGCGCGCGGCCAAGCTGGCGAAGTCGCGCTTCACGGTCATGTGGGGCGCGGGCGCGCGGATCGAGCGGGCGCTCGCCCAGTTCATGCTCGACCTGCACACGCGCGAGCACGGCTACACCGAGGTGTGGGTGCCCCACCTCGTGAACGCGACCACCATGACAGGCGTCGGGCAGCTCCCGAAGTTCGAGGAGCAGCTCTTCAAGACCCAGGAGCCCGACGAGAACCGGACGCTCTACCTCATCCCGACCGCCGAGGTGCCGGTGACGTACCTCCACGCCGGCGAGTTCCTTGCCGAGGCGTCGCTGCCCCGTCGGTACGTCAGCTTCACGCCGTGCTACCGCCGCGAGGCGGGCACGTACGGTCAGGACACCAAGGGCATGCTGCGCCAGCACCAGTTCGACAAGGTCGAGCTGGTGAAGCTGGCGACGCCCGAACAGTCCTACGACGAGCTCGAGTCCATGGTGCGCAACGCGGAGGAGGTCCTGAAGCGGCTGGAGCTCCCGCACCGGACGGTCGTGCTGTCGGCCGGCGACATGGGCGCCAACGCGGCGAAGACCTACGACATCGAGGTCTGGCTGCCGGGGCAGCAGAAGTACCGCGAGATCTCGTCCTGCTCCAACTGCGAGGCCTACCAGGCGCGGCGCTCGGACATCCGCTACCGGCGCGCGACGGGCAAGGGCAGCGACTTCTGCCACACGCTCAACGGCTCGGGCCTAGCCGTCGGTCGCACGCTGATCGCCCTGCTCGAGAACTACCAGGAGGCGGACGGGTCGGTCACCGTGCCGATGGCGCTGCGGCCCTACATGAACGGAGTCGAGAGGATCGCGCGGAGCTGATCGCAGCTCGTGGGCGGCCGCTCGGTGTCGTCAGCCGGAGAGGAGCCCTCGGCGCGCGAGGCTCGCCATCAGAGCCCCCGTTCCGAAGGTCCAGGGTTCCGCGGTGTCGCACGTCACCACCTCGTTGACCAGGGCGCCGAGCTCGGGCGCGGCGATCCGCACGACGTCGCCGACCTTGTGCGTGAAGCCGCTGCCCGGGGCGCCGCGATCGTCGGTGGGCGCGAACATCGTGCCGATGAACAGGATCAAGCCGTCGGGATACTGATGGTGAGCTCCGATGGCCTGCCCGGCCAGCTCTGCCAGGTCCCGGCTGATCTCGCTCACCCGCGTGGTGTGCGCGATGCGGAATCCGTCCGGTCCCTCCACCACCGTCTCGAACGCGATCCGCCGTGCCGCGTCCAGCGTGAAGCGCTCGTCGAGGAGTCGGAGGAACGGGCCGACCGCGCAGGACGCGTTGTTGTCCTTCGCCCGCCCGAGCAGCAGCGCGCTCCGCCCCTCGACGTCCCGGAGGTTCACGTCGTTGCCGAGCGTCACCGCGACGATGGCGCCGGTGTGATTGATGACCAGCACGAGCTCCGGCTCGGGGTTGTTCCAGACCGAGGCGGGGTGGATCCCGACGCGCGCGCCGAGCCCGACCGCGGCCATGGGCGGGCACTTGGTGAAGAGCTCGGCGTCCGGCCCGATACCGACCTCCAGGTACTGCGACCACATGCCGCGCTCGACGAGCACGGTCTTGACCCGGGCCGCCTGCGCCGAGCCCGGACGCAACCCGCGGAGGTCCGGCCCGATGATCGCCTCGATGTCCTTGCGGGCGCCGTCGGCGAGCGCCGGGTTGCCACGCGCCCGCTCCTCGATCACGCGCTCCAGCAGGCTCGCGACGAACGTCACGCCGCTCGCCTTCACCGCCTGCAGGTCGACCGGGGCGAGCAGCCACGGCC
>JBKPPN010000191.1:0-4514 GCA_046733575.1 Candidatus Methylomirabilota bacterium
CTCTTACCGCCGCAGGAGCATCCGGTACGCCAGGGCTCGACCCGCGATTGAGCGGGGCAAGGCTGTGCTGCACGTTCCACCCGTCCCCCCGCGCGGACGGGTGTGTGTCCTTCGGGGACGACAGCGCCTCGCCCGATGTCCCCTCGCCGAGACGGACGCGGCGGCGGCCCGAGCGTTGCGCTTGGGGGCGCGCATGATCACTCGACGAGCGCTCGGCCACCCGGACGCCGCACGCTGGCGGCGATACGTCGCCCTGGTCGCGGTACTGGCCGCCGGCGTGGCGTGTCGCGGGGCCGCCGCCGGAGACCGCCCCCTCACCCGGGCCGCGCGGGCCGCGATCGCCGACACCATCGCCCGGCAGGTGACCCGTGCTTACGACCTGTCGGCGCCCGACGTGGTCGCGCGCATGATGTCGCTCTACCCGGCCACCGGAGGCGTGGTCTCGGCGTCGGGCGGGCGCGTCACGACCTCGCGGGACACGCTCGAGCGGAACATCCGCGTCTTCTGGGAGAACGTCGGCCGCAACATGCGCGAGCCGCGCTGGGAGTGGACCTCGATGACGGTGGACGTCCTCTCAGCCAACGCGGCGGTTATGACGGCCACTTACCGCATCCCACACCACACCCCTCGCGGCGAGCCGCACGTCATCGCCGGCGCCTGGACCGCGGTGTTCGAGCGGCGCGCGGGGCGGTGGGTGATCGTGCACGAGCATCTGTCGGATCTGGTGAATCCGTAGGCGAAGCTGACCGTCGACTACCGGCCACTGTCGACTCTGAGCCGTCCACAGTCGACAGTTCACAGTCGACAGTTCACAGTTGACAGTTCACGGGGTCAGTGACTGCGGCACGCGAAGCAGACCGGTTGCTTCACTCGCCGTACGGAATCCAGATATTCTTGACCTGTGTGGCTTCGCGCAGGAACTCCCGCCCCTCGGCGCGCCGCGGGTCCAGCCAGGCGCGGGGCGCCGTCTCGGTCCACGTCCGCTTCATGTTCGAGGCCGACGCACGCTCGACCGCCGCCGCTCCGGTCTCGTTGCCGAAGTACCAGACGGCCTCCACGTCGTCGTGCTCGGCGAGGATCTTGGCCAGCGCATCCTTGCCGCCGGTGACGATGTTGATCACGCCGCCGGGCACGTCCGACGTGTCGAGCACGCCGTAGAAGTCGGTAGCCGCGAGAGGGTGCGCTTCCGAGGGGATGGCGACCACGGCGTTCCCCATCGCCACCGCCGGCGCGACGAGGGAAACAAAGCCCAGTAGGGGCAGCTCCTCCGGCGCGGCGATCCCGATCACGCCGATCGGTTCGTTCATCGCCAGGGCGACGCCGCGGATCGGCACGTTGTGAACGGCACCGTCGTACTTGTCGGCCCACGCGGCGTAGGTGAAGAGCCGCGACGCGGCCGCGTCGACCTCCGCGCGCCCGTCGTCCGCGCTCCCGCCCGTCATCGCGGCGATGCGCTCGGCGAGCTCGCCGGCACGCGCCGCGAGGTTCTCGGCGACGTAGTAAAGGATCTGCGCGCGGTTGTGCCCCGTCGAGCGCGCCCACCCGCCCGCGGCCGCCTGGGCCGCCTCGACCGCGTTGCGCACGTCCTTGCGGTTCCCCTCCCCGACCACGCCGAGCAGCGTCCCATCAGGCGCGAGGATGTGCCGCGAGTAGCCCGAATCCGGGCGCGCCTGCTTGCCGCCGATGTAGAGCTTGGGGGTGCGGTCGATTGGGGGAAGCGAGTCTCCATCGACGCTCGCCCCTCGACGCTCGGGCTGCGCGCCGTTTGCGCCGGACACGGAGCGCCGAGCGTCGAGGGGCGAGGGGAGCTTCGGCTTCACGTACTCCCACATCCCCTCCCGCCCTCCCTCCCGTCCGAAGCCGCTCTCGCGGTAGCCGCCGAAGCCGGCGGAGGCGTCGAAGAGGTTCGTGGAGTTGATCCACACCACGCCGCACTTGAGCTTCGGCGCCACGTCGAGGGCGAGGTTGATGTTCTCGCTCCAGACGCTCGCGGCGAGGCCGTAGGGCGTGTTGTTCGCGAGCTGCACCGCCTCCGAGGGCGTGCGGAACGTCATGCTCACGAGCACGGGGCCGAAGATCTCCACCTGCGCGATCGTCGCCGCAGGCGAGACGTCGGTGAAGAGCGTCGGCGGGAAGAAGCAGCCCTCGGTCGGGCAGGCCCACGAGGGCTGCCACATCGTCGCGCCTTCGGCGACCCCCCGCTCGACGAGGCCGCGGATGCGCTCGAGCTGCACCGGAGCGACGATCGCGCCCATGTCCACCGCCTTGTCGAGCGGGTGCCCGAGGCGGAGCTTCTCCATCCGCGCGCGAAGCTTCGTCGTTAGGCGCTCGGCGATCCCCTCCTGCACGAGGAGCCGCGACCCCGCGCAGCACACCTGCCCCTGGTTGAACCAGATCGCGTCCACGACGCCTTCCACGACGCCGTCGAGGTCGGCGTCGTCGAAGACGATAAACGGGCTCTTCCCGCCCAGCTCGAGGCTCAGCTTCTTTCCCGAGCCGGCGGTCGCGACGCGGATCGCCCGCCCGACCTCGGTGGAGCCGGTGAAGGCGATCTTGTCGATGTCGCGGTGGGCGACGATCAGCTTCCCCGTCTCGCCGTCGCCGGTCACGACGTTGAGCACGCCCTCAGGCAGCCCGGCGTCGCGCGCGATCTCGGCGAAGGCAAGGGCGGTGAGCGGGGTGAACTCGGCCGGCTTGATGACGATCGTGTTCCCCGCGGCGAGCGCCGGCGCGACCTTCCACGCGAGCATGAGGAGCGGAAAGTTCCACGGAATGATCTGCCCCACGACGCCGACCGGGCCGTAGCCCTCGAACTCGCGCTCGAGGAGCTGCGCCCACCCCGCATGGTGGTAGAAGTGGCGCGCGACGAGCGGGATGTCGATGTCGCGCGTCTCGCGAATCGACTTGCCGTTGTCCATCGTCTCCAGCACGGCCAGGAGCCGGGAGTGCTTCTGGACCCCGCGCGCTAGCGCGTACAGGTAGCGCGCGCGGGCGTGGCCGGAAAGCGCGGACCACGCCGGGAACGCGGCCCGCGCCGCCGCGACCGCTGCGTCCACGTCCGCCGCCGTGCCCTGGGCGACGCGCGCCAGCGGCTTTCCCGTCGCGGGGTTCGCGACCTCGAACGTCTGCGCGGCACCCCGCCACCCGTCGCCGACGTAGTGCCCGAAGGCGGCACCGTGCGCGGCGATCCACTCGCGCGCCGGAGCGTCGCTCTCCGGCGCCGGGCCGTATTCCATCGTCTCGAAAATTTCAGCGACTGTGGTCATGGCGACTCGAAGTCCAGAGAGCGCAGTGCCGCCGTCGCCAGCGGCGCGGCGTTAGGCACCGCCGTTCACGGTTTACTGCTGGCCGTCAACAGTGAACGGTAGTTCAGACCGAGAAGCCGTCACGGCCGATGGCTCACACCATCGGGTGCCGGTGCGCGGCGGAATACCGGCCGGTCACGAAGTGCTCGAGCTGTCGCTCGATGTCGGTGAGCAGGCCGCTCGCGCCGAACCGGAACAGGTCGGGGCGGAGCCAGCGGTCGCCGAGCTCCTCCTTCATGAGCGCGAGCCAATCCAGCGCGCTCTTCGCCGAGCGGATCCCGCCGGCCGGCTTGAAGCCCACCTTGTAGCCGGTGTCCTCGTCGTACTGCCGGATCATCCGCGTCATGACGACGCCGAAGGGGATCGTGGCGTTGACGGGCTCCTTGCCGGTGGAGGTCTTGATGAAGTCGGCGCCCGCCATCATGGCAACCATGCTCGCCCGCGCGAGGTTGCTGAGGGTCGCCAGCTCGCCGGCCGCGAGGATCGCCTTCATGTGCGCCTCGCCGCACGCCTCGCGGAACGCGCGCACCTCGTCGTAGAGCGCCTCCCAGTTCCCGGTGAGGACGTGGGCGCGGGTGATCACGATGTCGATCTCGCGCGCCCCCTCGGCGACCGACGCACGCACCTCCGCGATGCGCTGCGGCAGCGGGCTGAGCCCGGCGGGGAAGCCTGTGGAGACGGCGGCCACGGGGATCCCGCTGCCCTCGAGTGCCTCGACCGCGGTCGGCACCAGTGCGTGGTAGACGCACACCGCGCCGACGGTGATGCCGAGGTGGCCGACGCCTAACGATTCGAGAAGGTCCTGCCGGACGGGGCGGCGCGCCTTCGCGCACAGACGGCGCACCGTTCCGGGAGTGTCGTCGCCGGAGAGCGTCGTGAGGTCCATGCAGGTGATCGCCCGCAGCAGCCATGCGGCCTGCCACTCCTTCTTGACCGTGCGTCGGGCGGGAAGCGTGGCGGCGCGGCGCTCGACGGCGCTCCGATTGACGCGGAGCGCGACGACCTTGTCGAGGTCGAGCGCGGTGCCCGGGTTCCGCGCGAGCTGGTGCTCTGCCGGCTCGCCCTGGCCGCCGGTGAGTGCTGGGTGCCGGGCGGGCGCGGCCCGGCGCGTTGCGGCGCGCCCGTCGGTCGCCGCGTCGCTCGCGGGGAACGCGCTCACCCGCCCTTGCTGGCTGCGTTTCGCTTCCATCGCTCCGCCTCGGTCCGTGC
>JBKPPN010000192.1:0-5871 GCA_046733575.1 Candidatus Methylomirabilota bacterium
GCGGTGAACCCCGGCCAGCCCGTACCACCGCCCCACAGCGCGGCCACGCGTCCGTCCTGCACCATCACCGGACCGTCGCCGGCGCGATCCAGGAAGACGGCCTGGAAGTCGCGGTCACGGTCGTAGCCGAGCCCGTCCAGCACGTAGCGCGCGAGGATGACCAGGCCCGAGCCGCGCGCGCCGAAGGCCACCGGCTTGCCCTTGAGGTCCTCGATCCTCCGGGACGGCGAATCCGCCCGCACCACGAACATGCCCGGGCTCGCGTACATGGCGGCCAGCACGCGGAGATCGGCCGGGCGTCGTCCGACGCCGGTGATCGCTTCGTGCACGACCTCGCCCTGCACGAGCGCGATGTCGAGGTCGCCTGCCTCGAGCATCGGCACGTTCTCCGTGCTGCCTTTCGTGTTCTTCGGACGGACCTCCAGGCTGGAATCGGTCTCGTTGATGGTGGCCGCGACGGCCTCGCCGTAGACGGGGAAGCCACCGCCTGGCGTGGCCGTGCCGAGCGTCACGAGCGTCTTCTCCGCCCCCGCCGCGTTCATGCAGAGCGCGGCGACGACGAGCAGCGCGGCGAGCGCGGAGACCATCCGGTCACGACGTCCGGCCAGCACGGAGGCGGGGACGGGGACGAGCGAGCACGCCGCGAGCCTAGCACAGCGCACAACGGCGACGCGGGGACTACCGCGTGTGCCGTGCGTGCGTGTAGAGTGCGGGGACTCCAGCGGGGGAGGCGGCAATGAAGAGGACGCTGACCATCGCGCTGCTCGGCGCGCTCGTCGTGATGTTGGCGGTCACCGGCGGTCGTGCCGCGCCGTCGGGAACGCCGATCCGCGTCGGCAGCACGCTCGGCCTCACGGGCCCGCTGGCGCCCACCGCGCTGATCCACAAGATCGCGGGGGAGATCTACGTCGAGACCCTCAACAAGAAGAACGGCTTGCTGGGCCGCCCCGTCGAGTGGGTGATCCTGGACGATCAGTCCAAGCCCGACGTGGCGCGGACCCTCTACGAGCGGCTGATCACCGTCGACAAGGTCGACCTGATCATGGGCCCGTACGCCACCAACAATATCCTGGCCGCCATGGCCGTGGCTCAGCGCCACGGCAAGACCATGGTGCACAACAGCTTCGGGATCCCGAAGCTCGCCAAGTACGACCAGCAGTTCGGCGGTTACGCCATCGGTCCCGAGCCCGAGCGCACGTTCCCCACCATGCTGTTCGACGCGCTCGCCGCCACCGCGCATCCGCCCAAGACGATCGCGATCGTGACGAGCAAGTTCGCCTCCGTGCATTTCCTCTCCCTGGGCGCGCGCGAGGTGGCGCAGAAGCGCGGGCTCAAGGAAGTGCTCTTCCTCGAGTACGAGTTCGGGAACCGCGACTTCGGTCCCATCGCCGCCCGCGCCAAGGACGCCAATGCCGACTTCCTGTGGGTGGGCGCGATCGGCCTGGACGGCAACATGCTGCTCGACGCGCTGAAGAAGCTCGACTACATCCCGCGGCAGCACTTCTATCTGTATCCCGCGCCGGGACCGCTGGTGGCCGCGCCGGAGGCGAAGTTCGCGCTGTCGTCCACCAGCTTCGAGGAGCATCCGCCCTTCACGGCGAGCCCGGCGGTCCAGGAATTCATGAAGGCCTACCGCGAGCGCGCGGCGAAGGCGGGCTTGCCCTACACGTCGGTCGAGACCCAGGCGGCCGGCGAATACGTCGGCTGGCAGATCCTCGAGGCCGGTGTGACGGGAGCCAGGAGTCTGGACGACAAGGCCATCGCGCAGTGGCTGCGCACCAATCGCGTGGACACGATCATCGGCAAGCTGCGCTTCGACGGCCCGAACAACTATGGCGACGACCTCAACAAGGTGAAGCAGATCCAGGACGGCAAGTGGGTCGTGGTGTGGCCGGCCGAGTGGGCCGCGCCGGGCGCCAAGCTGATCACCCCGTAGCATGGCGCGATCGCGGACCTTTACCCCGATGTCGACGCGCCTGGTCGCGCGCCTGCTCGTCGTGCTGCTGCTGCTGGCGCCGTTTCCCGTCGGGTCGCCCGCGAGCGCAGCGCCGTCCGGCCCGCCCGTGCGCGTGGGCAGCACGCTCGCGCTGACGGGACCGCTCGCCGCCACCGGTCTCGTCCACAAGATCGTGGGCGAGATCTACGTGGAGAGCCTGAACCGCAAGAACGGACTGCTCGGCCGTCCCGTGGAGTGGGTCCTGCTCGATGACCAGTCGAAGCCCGACGTGGCGCGCACGCTGTACGAGCGGCTCGTCACCATCGACAAGGTCGATCTGCTCCTCGGACCCTACGCGACGGCGAACATCCTGTCCGCCATGGCCGTGGCCCAGCGCTACGGCCGGACGCTCGTCCACCACACGTTCGGCATTCCGCATCTCGCGAAGTACGAGCAGCAGTTCCCGGCGTGGGCGAGCGGACCGGAGCCGGGCAAGACGTTCTCCACCATGCTGCTCGACGCGCTGGACGCGACGGGGCGTCCGCCCAAGACGCTCGCCGTGGTGACGAGCAAGTTTCCCTCCGTCCACTTCCTCGCCCTGGGCCTGCGCGAGGTCGCGAAGAAGCGCGGCCTGAAGGAAGTGCTGTTCCTCGAGTTCGACTTCGGCAACCGCGACTTCGGTCCCATCGCGGTGCGGGTGAAGGACGCCAATCCGGATCTGCTCTACATGGGCGCCATCGGGCTCGAGGGCAATCAGCTGCTCGATGCGCTCAAGAAGCTCGACTACGCGCCGCGCATGCACTTCTACACCGTGCCGTCGCCGGGCCCGCTCGCCGCCGCGCCGGAGGCGAGGAACGCGCTCTCGGGCACCATGTTCGAGGAGCATCCGCCGTTCACCGCGAATCCGGTGGCGGCGGAGTTCGTGAAGGCGTTCCACGAGCGCGCGGGGCGGGCGAGCCTGCCCTACCAGAACGTCGACGCCCAGGCCGCCGCGTCGTTCGTGGCCTGGCAGATGATCGAGGCGGCCGTCACGGGCACGAAGTCGCTCGACGACAAGGCGCTCGCGCAGTGGCTGCACGCCAACCGCGTCGACACCATCATCGGCAAGATGCGCTTCGACGGACCCGGCAATTACGGCGACGACCTGAACAAGGTGAAGCAGGTCCAGGACGGCAAGTGGGTCGTCGTGTGGCCGAAGGAGTGGGCCGCCCCCGGCGTCCGCCTGATCGTCCCGTAGCGCGTCGCCGTACAGCGAGGACCGCGCGGCGTCGCCGGGCGGGCTCCGAGCCGGGAGGGTCGGGGGCGTCGAGCGTCCCAGGGGAGGGGTCACGCTGCCGAGTCTCACGCTGCTCGGACAGTCGCTGCTGTCCGGGATCTTCGTCGGCGGTCTGTACGGCTTGCTCGGGCTCGGGCTCAGCCTCAGCTGGGGCCTGCTGCGGCTGATCAACCTCGCGCACTTCGCGCTGGCCTTCCTCGGCGCGTACCTGACGTACCAGCTCTCCACCGCGTTCGGGCTGAATCCGTTCGTGACGCTCGTGGTCGTGGTGCCCGCGTTCTTCGTGATCGGCGTGATCCTCCACGCCCTCTTCACGCGCTTCGGCGTCACCGAGTTCACCTCGCTCCTCGTCACGTTCGGCGTGACCGTCGTCATCGAGAGCGTGATCCAGATCGTCTGGACGGCGGACTTCCGCAAGCTCGAGACGCCGCTCACGGCGGCGACCATGCGCATCGGGTCGCTGTTCTTTCCCCTCGTCGAGGTCCTGGTGCTGACGACGGGGGCGGCGCTGTGCGTCGCGACGTGGGCGTGGCTGCGCTACACCTACGTGGGCAAGGCGCTGCGCGCGAGCGCGGAGGACCCGGTGATGGCGGCGGCATTCGGGGTCGATCACGCGCGACTCGCGCTCATCCTGTCCGGCGTGAGCGGCGCCTGCGCGGGCGTGGCCGGGGCATTCCTCGCGTTGATGTCGGCGCTCGCACCGTCGCAGATCTACGGACCGATCGGCGTGGTCTTTGCTGCCGTCATCATCGGGGGGCTCGGCAACCCGCTCGGCCCGCTCTGGGCCGGCATCGTCATCGGAGTGAGCGAGGCGCTGACCATGGCGCTCACCGCGCCGGCCTGGGCGCCCCTCGTGTCGTTCACGCTCCTCATCGTCGTGCTCGTCGTTCGGCCCGAGCGCGTCTGACGTGCGCATCGGCGTCGCGTTCCTGGTCGTCGGCGTCGCGCTGGCCCTCGTGCCGCTCGCGCGCCTGCCCGCCTTCTACGAGGCGTTCCTCTACCTGGTGCTGTCGTGGATCGCGCTGGCGACGTCGTGGAACATCCTGAGCGGATACTCCGGGTACTTCTCGTTCGGCCACGGCGCGTTCTTCGGGGCCGGCGTCTACACGACCGCCACGCTGGCCGCCGCGCTGGACGTCCCGTTCCTGGTCACGCTGCCCGCGGCGGCCCTGGTGTCGGCGGTCCTCGGGATCGGGATCGGCGCGGTCGTGTTCCGCCTGCGCCGGCTTCGCGGCGAACTGTTCGCGCTCCTCACGCTCGCGGTGACGTTCGTGCTGGCCACCGTCGTCCTGAACACGCGCATCGACGGTGGCCCCGGCGTCTACCTGAACGCGGTGACGTTGCCGCGGATCTATGCCGCGCCGAACTCGACGCTGTACGTGCTCGCCCTCGGCGTGGCGTGGATGGCCGTCGTGGTCGCCTACGTCGTGCAGCACTCGAAGCTCGGGGCCGGCCTCTTCGCCATCCACGACGACGAGGACGTCGCGGAGGTGCTCGGCGTCCCGACGTACCGGGCCAAGCTCGTGGCGTTCGGCCTGGCGTGCGCCCTCGCCGGGGTGGCGGGCGGCATCCAGGCCATGTTCGTGACGTACGTGACGGTGGGGGAGACGTTCTCGATCACGGTGCCGCTCTCCGTCGTGCTGATGAGCGTGCTGGGCGGGACCCGACACTGGCTCGGACCCGCCGTCGGGGCCACGGTGGTCACCTCGCTCACGTACGTGTTCGCGGCGGGGGAACGCGCGGTGATCGGTCGCGCGCTGGTCGGCGTCATCCTGATCGTGGTGATCGTCGGGCTGCCCGAGGGCATCATGCCGCGACTCGCCCGTCGCCTCGGCCGACGCGCCGAACGAGTCTCCGCGGCCGCGGTGCCGTCGCCGGTCCGCGCCACCGCCTCCGCCGTGCCGGCGGCGCGTCGCGTGACGCGGACGGAACGCCCGATCCTGTCGTGCGTGGGCGTGACCAAGCAGTTCGCGGGTATCCGCGCGCTGGGCGGCGTGACGTTCGACGTCGGCGCGGGCGAGATCGTGGCGCTGATCGGCCCCAACGGCTCCGGGAAGTCGACCCTCATCAACGTCGCGAGTGGCCACTACCGCGCCGACGGTGGCCGCATCGCGTTCGAGGGGCGCGACATCGCCCGCCTCGCCGCGCATCGCATCGCACGCCGCGGCCTGGCGCGCACGTACCAGATCCCGCGGCCGTTCGCGCGCCTGTCCGTGCGCGACAACGTCGCGGTGGCCGGGATGTTCGGCGCCACCGCGTACGATCGCGTCGCCGCGCGGCGTGAGGCGGGGCGGTGGCTCGAGTTCACGGGACTGACGGAGCGGGCGGACGCCTTTCCCGCCGAGATCAACTTGCACCAGCGAAAGTTCCTCGAGCTCGCGCGCGCCCTGGCCTCCGAGCCGAGACTCGTCTTCCTCGACGAGGTCCTGTCGGGCCTCACGCCGTCCGAGATGTCGGAGGCCCTCGCCCTCATCCGACGCATCCGCGACGGTGGCACCACGGTGGTGTTCGTCGAGCACGTCATCCGCGCCGTCACCGAGCTGGCCGACCGCGTGGTGGTCCTGAATCACGGCGAGGTCATCGCCACCGGGACGCCGGCCGACATCGTGCGGCATCCCGACGTGGTGGAGGCGTACCTGGGGGCCGCGCATGCTTGAGG
>JBKPPN010000193.1:0-6890 GCA_046733575.1 Candidatus Methylomirabilota bacterium
GCGCAAGACGTCGCGTCGACGGCGCGGCCGGTACGGGACCGCGACGCTCGTCGGTGCGCGTGGTCGCGGGAGCCGGCGCAGGGGGCGCTGGACTCGCCGCCTGCGCGCGAGCCGATGACACGGGCGCCGCCGAGCGCGCGCCGTCAGTGCGAGGTGCGGCGGCGGCTCCATCGTCGGCGAACGTGACGAGGACTTCGCCGACCCGGACCGTCTGGTTCGGACTGACGTGGACGCGTTCGACGCGGCCGGCCATCGGCGAGGGGATCTCGACGGTGGCCTTGTCCGTCTCGACCTCGAGCAGCGGCGCGTCCTCGCGCACGACGTCGCCCTCGCGCACGAGCACCTTCACGATCTCGGCCTCGACCAGCCCCTCACCGAGATCGGGCAGGACGAACGGGCGCGCCATGGCCTAGTACGTGAGCGTCTCGCGCACGGCGGTGACGACGCGATCGACGTCCGGCACGCTGAGCTTCTCGCGCGCGAAGCCCGGGAACGGGACGTCGAGCGCGGCCACGCGGCGCACGGGCGCCTCGAGCGAGAGGAACGCGCCCTCCACGAGCGCGGCGGTGATCTCCGCGCCGGGGCCGAAGCTCTTGGGCGCCTCGTGCACGACGACGGCGCGGCCCGTGCGCGTCACCGAGGCGCACAGCGTGGCGCGATCGAGAGGCGACACGGTGAGGAGGTCGATCACCTCCACGCTCACGCCGTCCTCCCGTTCCACGATGTCCGCCGCCTCCAGGGCCACGCGCAGCATGGCGCCGTAGGCGATGAGCGACAGGCCGTCGCCCTCGCGCGCGATCTGGGCGCGGCCGATCTCCATCGTCTCGCTCTCGTCCGGCACGTCCTCCCGGGCCGCGTGATACAGCGCCTTGTGCTCGAAGAACACGACGGGGTCGGGGTCACGGATCGCGGCGGCGAGGAGCGCGCGGGCCGTGCGCGGTCCCGAGGGCACGACCATCTTGAGCCCCGGGATGTGAGCGTAGAACTCCTCCTCGGACTCCGAGTGATGCTCCAGAGCGCGCACGCCGCCGCCGAACGGCATGCGGATCACCATCTGGCAGTGGAAGCGGCCCTGGCTGCGCATGCGGTACCGCGCGGCGTGGTTCTCGATCTGGTGGAAGCACTGGAAGGCGAAGCCGGAGAACTGGATCTCGCACACGGGCTTGAGGCCGTAGAGCGCCATGCCGACCGAGGCGCCGATGATGGCGGCCTCGGCGAGCGGGCTGTCGATGACGCGCTTGCCGCCGAACGTGCGATGCAGATCCTCGGTGACGCGGAACACGCCGCCGTCGACGCCGACGTCCTCGCCGATGATCACGACGTCGGGGTCGCGCTCCATCTCCTGGCGCAGCGCCAGGTTCAGCGCCTTGACCATGTTCAGCTTGGCCATCGGCTCCTCGTGCGCTGCCCTCGCATGGGCGGGGACGGAGGCGGCGGCGCCGAGCCGCCTTCGCCATTCTCGGCGGCGTGACGCACGCGCCGCGCGACCTCGTCGCGCTGGGCGCGCAGGTGCGCGGGCAGCTCGGCGTAGACGTGATCGAACACCGTCAACGGATCGGCGGGGCCGATGGCCTCGAACTGCGCCACCGCGGCCGCGATCTCGGCGTCGACGGCTTCCTCGAGACCGGGCTCGAGCAGCCGCTTCTTGTCGAGGTACGCGCTGAATCGCGTGAGCGGATCCTTCCGCTCCCACTCCTTGACCTCTTCCTCGGAGCGGTACTTGGTCGGATCGTCGGCGGTGGTGTGCACGCCGAGCCGGTACGTGACGCACTCGATGAGGGTCGGCCCGTCGCCCTCGCGCGCGCGTTCCACCGCCTCGTGCGACGCGCTGTACACCGCGAGCACGTCGTTGCCGTCCACCTGCAGGCCGGGCAGGCCGTAGGCCAGCGCCTTCTGGGCGATCGTGCGCGAGTGCGTCTGCTTCTTGAGCGGGACGGAGATCGCCCACTGGTTGTTCTGGCACACGAACACGATGGGCAGGTGCCACACGCCGGCGAAGTTCATGGCCTCGTGGAAGTCGCCCTCGGACGTCGCGCCGTCGCCGAAGAACACCATGACGACTGCCTCGTCGCCGCGATACTGAGCGGCGTAGGCCAGACCGACCGCGTGGGGGAGCTGGGTGGCGACGGGAATGGTGATGGGCAGGTCGTGCTGGTCCGGCGCCGGCTGGCCGCCCTCGAGATACCCCGCGAAGAACAGCAGCAGCTTCTCGAGCGGCCAGCCCCGCCACAGCATGGCAGCCGTCTCGCGGAACGACGGCACCATCCAGTCCGTGGGACTCAGCGTGACGATGCTCCCGATCTGCGCCGCCTCCTGCCCCTTGATCGGCGCGAACGTCCCGATGCGGCCCTGCCGCTGCAGCCGAACCATGCGCTCGTCGAGGCGACGACCGAGCAGCATGGCGCGGTACATCCGCTTCAGCTCGTCATCGCTCAGGTCGGGCTCGAGCGCGGTGTCCAGCTTGCCGTCGCTGTCCAGGATCGACAGGTACTCGACGGTGAACCGGGGCTCGAGTGGAGTTCTGGGCATGATCGCGACCCGTCACTGTCATCTTACCGTCCGCACCAAATCGTCGCCTTAGGGATGCAGAAGCGTGACGAGGGCCTTGGCCAGGCTCGTGTACTGCTCGGGTTCGTTGTAGAGCTGCGCGGAGACACGCACGAGCCGGCGCGGCGGCGCGGGCCAGAGCGGAACCGGCACTTCGATGGAGAACTGCTCGCGCAGCGCCTGCTGCAACGTCTCGTCGGCGCGACGCCCCGGCACGATCGTCGCCACGTCGGGGAGCGGCACAGCCGCCAGCGCGCCGATCATCTCGTCTGGACTCGGCGGCGCCACGCCGAGCGCGTCGCAGAGGATGCGACGCGCCTCGAGCGCGAGCGCGCGATTGCGCGCCATCACCGCCGGCCAGCCGCCGGGCCGTCGTGCCTCGATGGAGCGGAGCGCCGCGGGCACCGTAAGCGCCGGAGTGGGATCGTCGGTGCCGGTCCAGTCGAACTCCAGACGGAATGGCGAGCGATCGCCCCGCCCCGAGTTGAAGCCGTGACTGATCGTCAGCGGATGGACGTCGGCCTGACGATCGCGGCGGACCCACAGGAAGGCCGAGCCCTTCGGCGCGCACAGCCACTTGTGACCGTTGCCCGTGTAGTACGCGGCGCCCAGCCCGTCGAGATCGAGCGGAACCATCCCCGGCGCGTGGGCGCCGTCGACCAGCGTGTCGACACCCCGAGCGGCCAGCTCCCGCACGATCGCGGCAATGGGAAACACCAGCCCGGTCGGACTGGTGACGTGATCGACGAGGGCCAGGCGGGTCCGCCCCGTCGCCACACCAACGATGGCGCGCGTCACCTCCTCGGGACGCGCGAGGGGGAACGGCACGCGCGCCACCACGACGCGCACGCCCGCCCGCGCGGCGACGTAGTCGAGCGCATTCCGGCAGGCGTTGTACGCGTGGTCGGTCACGACCACCTCGTCGCCGGGCTCGAACGGCAGCGACCGGAGCACGGTGTTGACACCCGACGTCGTGTTCCTCATGAACGCCAGGTCGTCGGGATCGGCGCCGAGGAACGCGCCCAGGGCCGCGCGGGCGTCGTCGAGGAGCCCCTCGAGCTCGCGCGAGAGGAAGCGGACGGGCTGGCGCTCCATGCGGTCCTGCAGCGCGCGTTGCGCGTGGAGGACATCGGCGGGACACGCGCCGAACGATCCGTGATTGAGGAACGTCACGGCGGGATCCAGGACCCAGTCGGAGGTCGGCACGGCCGTCACTATACGACCGTCTCGCGCGCGACGCCCATCAGCCCTCGCGGTACAGGAGCAGCAGCACGCCGACCGCGGCGACCGCGAGCGACCAGACGCGCTCGGGGACGTCGCCACTGCCCGCGGGCAAGCGGAGCTCGAGCCAGCGCGCCCAGCCCGCGACGAGCGCGAGCAGCGCGATCGGCGTGTGCGTCACCTCCATCAGATAGGCCGACTTCGCGTTGATCAGCGCGTGGGAATGCGTCAGCAGCAACGTCCCGGCCGCGGCGCAGAGCACCGGAAAGACGAGGCCCCAGCGCGGGCTCCGCACCCGGTGCGTGCGGACCCGCCACTCGAACACGCCGAAGGCCACCACCACCAGCACGAACAGCCGATGCTGCACGACCTCGCCCGCCGTCATGCTTTCCCAGAATCCGAGTGGTCCCAGCGGCCACCCCTCGGGATCGTTGCGCACGAACATGAACGCGGCCAGCGCGAGGAGGAGCAGCGGCCAGTGGCGCGCCCACCGCGCGTGACGCGTCCGCGCCACCCACGCCAGGACCGCGATGCTGACCACGACGACGCCCGCGATGTGGTGGTTGTATTCGGACCACGCCGTGTCCTCGCGCGTCCGCGGCACCTCGGGGTCGCCGAGCGTGGTCGAGGCGGCGAGCGCGGCGTGGGTCGGGCTCGTGAGGCTCGGCCACCGCGGCGTGAAAATGCTGACGACTTCGCCAACGCTCGCGCGGTCGGCCACGACATCACGCGCCGGCGGCGTCGACGTCAACGATGCGGCAACGAGCAGGACCGTCACGCCGACGCCGATCTCGACCTCCAGGAACCGATGCAGTGCCAGCGCCGGCGCGGCCGGTGCGACGAGCCGTCGCACCGAGCGCCAGTTCGCGTGACCGAGGGCGACGAGAGAGACGAGGATCACGAGCTTGGTTGCGACCATCAACCCATACGGCGTACCGATAAGCGCAGCGGGCGTGTCGACGTAAGCGGCGGCGAGTCCGCCTCCACTCACCACGAGCACGCCGACCGAGACGAGCGCGATCGTGGAGAAGCGTCGCAGGATGGTCGCCGCGCACGCCGGGGATGGCTGGAACACGGTCGTGAGCAGATGGACGAGGCCGCCCAGCCACACGGACGCCGCCACCTGATGCGCGCCGGTGAGCGCGATCAGCGGCGCTCTGCCGTGGAGCTGGGCCACCGCGTGACTCATCGTGGCCGACGCGATGACGATCAGGACCGCGCCAAGGGCAAGCCCCGCGCGTGCCCCCGCGCGCGCGGCGGCGATCGTCACCGCGCAGCCGAAGAGTCGCACGACGTTCGCGCGACCGTACGTCGTGCCGAGAACGTCGGCCACGGGCCACGCCCCACCGGCGCGGAGCCCGTTGACCTCGAGGACGAGCGCGAGCGTGTACGCGAGAGCCGCACCCGCCGCGCCGACCGCGATCAACCACCGGCTGCGGCGAGCCGCCGTGTCGTCCGGCACGCCACGGAGGGCGACGAGCACGAAGCTCACGCCACCGAGGGCGAGCGCCTGGCCCGACAGCGCCACGCCGCGCACGATCACGTCCAGGAACGACACCGGCGGCCATTCTACGCGCAGCCCGCCGGCCCGACGCGCGCGCTGTGCTATAAAGCGACGTGTCCTATCTCAGGACGCTGTTCCTCCACCCGCCGTCGTTCGAGGGATTCGACGGCGGCGCGGGATCGCGTTATCAGGCCCGCCGCGAGATCCGGTCGTTCTGGTACCCGACGTGGCTCGCGCAGCCCGCCGCCCTTGTCCCCGGCAGTCGGCTCGTCGACGCGCCGCCCGACGGGCTGACGCTCGCGGACGTGACGCCGATGGCGCGCGCGTACGACCTCGCCGTCCTCCACACGAGCACACCGTCGTTCGCGGCGGACGTCAGGGTCGCGGAGGCGCTCAAGCGCGAGAATCCCGCCCTGCGCATCGGCTTCGTGGGCGCCCACGTCGCCGTGGATCCAGCGGGATCGCTCGCCGCCTCGGACGCGATCGATTTCGTCGCTCACGCCGAGTTCGACTTCACCATCCAGGAGATCGCGGCGGGACGACCGCTGTCGAGGGTGCTGGGGATCAGTTACCGCACGCCGGACGGTCGCGTGCGACACATGCCGGCGCGCCCCACGCTCGAGGACATGGACACGCTGCCCTACGTCGTGGACGTCTACAAGCGCGACCTCACCGTGGAGCACTACGCGATCGGCTACCTGCTCCATCCCTACCTCTCGCTCTACACGGGTCGCGGCTGTCGCTCGCGCTGCACGTTTTGCCTGTGGCCCCAGACCGTCGGCGGGCATCGCTATCGCACGCGCTCGGTCGATCACGTCGTCGACGAGATCGCGCGCGCCCGGGGCTACTTTCCCCACGTGAAGGAGTTCTTCTTCGACGACGACACGTTCACCGACGATCTCCCGCGCGCCGAGGCCATCGCGCGCGGACTGGGGCGTCTCGGCGTGACGTGGTCGTGCAACGCCAAGGCGAACGTGCCACGCTCCACGCTGAAGGTGCTGCGCGAGAACGGGCTGCGCCTGCTCCTGGTGGGATACGAGTCGGGCAACCAGTCGATCCTCAACAACGTGAAGAAGGGCGTGCGCCTCGACATCGCCCGGCAGTTCACGCGCGACGCCAAGGACCTCGGCATCCGGATCCACGGGACGTTCGTGCTCGGCCTGCCCGGTGAGACGCGCGCCACCATCCAGACCACGCTGCGCTTCGCGTGCGAGGTCGATCCCGACACGCTGCAGGTCTCGATCGCCGCGCCGTATCGCGGCACCGCGCTGCACGCGCAGGCCGTCGCCAGCGGGTGGCTCACCGGCGACGCCCTCGTGAACGAGCGCGGCACGCAGGTCAGCGCGCTGTCCTACCCGCACCTGCCTCACACCGACATCGCTCGCGCCACCGAGGAGTTCTACCGGCGCTTCTACTTCCGTCCGCGGAAGATGTTCGCCATGGCGTGCGAGATGGCGGCCGACTGGACCCTGGCGCGCCGACGGCTCAGCGAGGGCGTCCAGTTCCTGGGCTACTTGCGGGAGCGCCGTCAGCCCGTATAGCCCTTGTTGCGCAGGCAGCGCCCGTAGGCGGCGCGATACGCTTCGTCCTTCTCCTTCGCCTTCTTGATCCCGTAGAG
>JBKPPN010000194.1:0-8818 GCA_046733575.1 Candidatus Methylomirabilota bacterium
CCTGGGCGATACGTTGGATCACGGCCTCGATCGTCGCGGCCGAGGCGCTGTCCGTCTTGCTCGCGAGGCACGGGACGCACAGCGGCCGCTCGAGGATCAACGCCGTGACGACGGTCAGCCGCTCCGACATGCCGACATCACACCATATCAGCCCGCCATTGTGCCAACCGTCAGAACGCCGCGGTCGTCGGGGGCGGGCGCGTAGTGCCGGCGACGGACGAGACATCCGCACCCTGGACGCGCGCAGGCACGTTGCCCCGTCCGCGCGATGACGGGCGTCTGCGTGCGTCGCGTGCGCGCATCGCAAGACGAAGGTCGGATGGCGTTCGCCCGGGACGTTGGCGATCGACCGGCATCGCGATTGCTCAAGCCAGCGGGATGACGAACTCCAACGACAGACCCGCAGAGTCCCAGCCCGTCCCCGAAGGTCACGACACTCCGGTCATGGGACCGCCAGACGCCCGGCGCAAAGTCCAGGCGGCGAAGGGGCAGCCCGGGGTCGCCCGCCCTTACGAGCCGATCACCGACGAGCGGCCGGAGGCCGACCCGTGGCAGGACCCGGGAGGCGCCGAGCCCGCGAACGGGTAGGTCGGCACTCGGCACGCGCATCCCACCGCGGTGGCGGGGTCGACGGCGGTCGACCTCGTCCTCCCGCTGCGGGAAATCGCCTTCGCTCTTACCAAGCTCTACTTGAGCACGCAGAAGCCCTGCGCCTCGATGCCGAGGGCCACGTTGAACTTGCTGCGGAAGTTCTCCAGCGCCACGGCGGCCGTCAGCTCCACGACCTGAGCTTCCGAGAAGTAGCGACGGATCCGCGCGAAGAGCTCGTCGCTCACGCGGCGACCCGTGATGGTCATGGTCTCGGCGTACTCGATGGCGGCGCGCTCCCGGTCGTCGTAGAGCGCGCTCGTGGCCGCGGACTCGATCTCGCGGATCTTGTCCTCCGTCGCGCCCGCTTGCATCCCCCGGGATGCATTGATGTCCATTCAGAAGGGGCACCCATTGATGATGGCCACGCGCAAATAGATGAGCGACAGGAGCTGAGGCGGCAGCAACCCCGACTTCTCCACCGCCGCGGAGAGCTGCTTGGCCGCCTTCATGATCCCCGGCGTGTGAGCCTGGACCTTCGTCGGGTTCAGCACGTAGCCGAAGGCGGCCTGCTCCCGGGCGAAGATCTCGTTCAGGATGGGATCGTCGCCGGGTTCCTCGATCTCGGTGATCCTCACGGTCATCGTGGTGTGCCTCCTGGTGTCGCGCGGAGCCAGCTCTCGATCGCCGGCAGGGCGTCGAGCAGGACGTCGCCGACGATCTGCAGGCTCTGGGCCGACACCTTGTCGATCGTGTCGTAGACGGTATGCCAGGGCGGATAGTCGAAGTCGATCAGGTCGATCGCGGGGACGCCGGCCCGCAGGAACGGGGCATGGTCGTCCTCGACGGGCAGCGGGGCGTCGAGGAAGTGCCGGGCGTAGCCGAGGCGCCGTGCGCTGGACCACACGATGTCGACGAGCGCGGGCGTCGAGTACGCCTCCCGCCGCAGGGCGAGATCACGATCGCCGATCATGTCGACGAGCAGCATGGCGCGCGGCAGCGCCCGCGTGCGGGTGAGCTCGCTCACCATGTGGCGCGAGCCGTACAGGCTGTCGGTGGCCGTCCACGATGCGCGCGCCTCCTCGCCGTCGAAGAACGTGATCCAGTACGTGTACTCGCGCGGGCCGTCGGCCTTGAGAGCACGCGCGAGCTCCAGGAGGAAGCCCGCGCTCGAGCCGCCGTCGTTGGCGCCGACGAAGGCGAACTCGGCGAACCACTTCGTGTCGTAGTGACCGCCGACGACGATGACGTCGGCGCGCCGTCCCGGCAGCACTGCGATGACGTTCCCCATGGCGAGCCGACCGTGCGGCGTGTCGGCCTCGAAGGCTTGCACGCGGGCGGTCACGCCGAGTCGCTTCAGCTCCGAGACGATGTAGTCGCGCGCCTTCACGCCCGCCGGCGAGCCGGCCGGCCGCGGACCGAGGGCCACCAGACGACTCACGTGCCTCAGCGCCGCGGTGCCGTCGTAGCGGGGCGCCCCCGCCGCCGTCCCCGCCACGGCGAGCACGACGAGGACGACGATCATCGCCGTCCGTCGTGTCATCGCCGCGTCCGCGCCGAGTCCGCGATGGCGGACTTGGTCGCCACCGCGCCGTAGTAGTTCATCGTGAAGACGAAGGCGCCACGCGCGTACTGCTCGCTGACGCCGTCGAGCCAGTCCTGCGCCTGTCGCTCGTCGACGATGCCGAAGCGGACCGCGTTCTCGGCGCGGCGTCCGAGGAACGTCTGCGTGTACGGCGTCAACGCCGTGTCCTGATACACGTCGGCGAGCAGGCGCACGTCGGTGAGACCGGCGTCACGGAGCAGCCCGGGCAAGCGACGACCGCTGTGCGGCTCCGCGTAGAGGCGATCCACCACGCCGTCGAGGATGCGTGCGGTGAGCGCGCGATCGGGATGCTCGAGAACAACGGCGCCGAAGTCCTGATCCTGCAGCGCCACGCGGCCGCCCGCGCGCGTCACGCGCGCCATCTCGACGACGACGGCGAGTGGATCGGCGACGTGCAGCATCACCGTCACGGCGAGCGTCACGTCGAACTGCCCGGCGCGGAACGGAAGGCGGCCGCCATCGGCAACGCGGAAGCGCAGGCGACGGGAGGCGGGATGACGACGGCCCAGGCGCCGCGCGCACTCCACCGCGGCCCGGCTCACGTCCACCCCGACGGCGCGGCCGCGCGAGCCGACCATCGTCGCGAGGTCGCGCGTGATGACGCCCGTCCCGCAGCCGACCTCGAGAACGTGCGCGCCCTCGCGCACGGGAATGAAGCGAAGGAAGCGTCGTCGCATGCGGGCCTGCGCCGGCGTGCGCCCGCGCTGCTCCAGCGACTCGATGATCCTGAGGGGATCGGGCTGCGCGTCGATCTCGCGATAGGGATCGACGTGCGGGGCGATCACGCGGAGCCGAGCGCGAAGCGCTCCGCGCAGCGCACGCTGCAGAAATAGCGCGGTTCGCCTCCGAGGAGCCGGGTCACCGCGCGCGAGCGCACGATGTACGTCTCGCACACCGGATCCTTCACGAGCTCATCCGGGATGGCGCGCGCGCGCGGGATCGAGGGACGGGATCGCAGCCACGGCAGCAGGGCCATGAGCACGGTGGCGAGCCAGGCGAGCACCATGGCCGCGCGCATCCTCAGCGGTCGGGCTTGATCGAGACGGCGCGCAGGAACTCCTTGTCCTGAGCGGTCAACTCCGGGGAGAAGGCGCCCCGCGTGCGCGCCCCTGCGAAGAAGATGCCGGTGTCCGCGCCACGCTTGAGAATCTCTTGCACGGCGTCGCGGGCGGCTTCGGTCGCGGAGAGCGAGACCTCGATGGTCTTCAGCAGCTTCTTCATGAGCGGATCGATCGCGCGTTCGCGCGGCATGGCGGTACGATACCGGCCGCGCTGTTGGCGTGTCAAACCGCCCGCCTCTCCGCCCGGTCCGGAAAAACAACCGGGATGCCGAATCACAACGCTAGAGTCGAATTCGACGGGTGCATCAGTGCACCCCATCCCGGTCCAGGACTGGATCACCTCGAGCGGCGGCAAGTGCGGTGAGTCGGGAGGCTCCGATGCGTGCAATCGTGCGTGTGGCCATCGTTGCGGCGCTATTCACGGCGGGATGCGCGGCACCTGCGTCCGCTCCACGCGGCGCGCCGACGACCGACATCTCGGGGAAGTGGGCCGGCGTCTGGTCCGGCTACGGCATCAACAACATCGCGCGCCAGGAGCCGGCCACCGCACAGCTCGTGCAGGAGGGCGCGACCGGCCACGGCCGCCTCACGCTCGAGAACACCGCGGCGTCGGAATCGGTGCCGCGAAGCCTCCGCTTCCCCGGGCTCACCGGCGCACCTGTGCGTCTGGTCGTGTCGGGGAACGACGTCCTGCTGATGCACGAGCTCGACGACAGGAACTTCAGCGTCCACATGAAGGTGGACGGCGACCGCATGACGGGCACGCTGGACGGCGCACAGCCGCCCGTGCAGCTGGTGCTGGAGCGCGTGAAGCCGCCGGTGCCGCCCGCGGCCAAGGCGATGGCCCCACCGCCCCCGCCGGCACCCGCAGCGCCCGCCCCGGTCGTCGTGCAGCCGGCGCCACCGGCGCCGGTCGAGCCCGTCGCGATGCCGCAGGCGCCCGAGCGTCCCGCCCCGCAGAGCTTCACCACCACCGCGGAGCTGCGCACGATCCACTTCGACTTCGACCGCTCCGAGCTCCGGGCCGGCGAGGCAAAGGTGCTCGACGGTAACGCGGAGTGGATGCAGGCCAACCGTTCCGCCCACGTGATGGTCGAGGGCCACGCCGACGAGCGCGGGACGACCGAGTACAACCTGGCCCTCGGCGAGCGGCGGGCGCGCGCGGCGCGTGATTATCTCGTCTCGCGGGGCGTCGAAGCGGGTCGGATCACGGTGCTGAGCTACGGCGAGGACCATCCGGTGTGCAAGGAGCACACGGACGCCTGCTGGGCGGAGAACCGTCGCGTGGACTTCCGCAGCAAGGCCCAGTAGCGAATCAGTAGGTCGCGCGACCTCCCGAGAGGTCGTAGACCGCGCCCGTAGAGAACGAGCACTCGTCGGACGCGAGCCACGCCACCAGCGCCGCGACCTCCTCCGGCCGGCCGACCCGGCCCATCGGAATCTTCGTCAGCAAGAGGTCGACGGTCTCGCGCGTCATCTGTCCGAGCAACTCCGTCCCGATGAGCGCGGGCGCGACGGCGTTGACGAGGATGCCGCGCGCGGCCACTTCCTTGGCGAGGGCCTTCGTGAACCCGATGACGCCGGCCTTCGCGCTCGAGTACGGGATCAGGTTGGCGTTACCCTCCTTGCCCGCAATCGACGCGATGTTGATGATCCGGCCGCTGCCCTGTCGCAGCATCGCTGTCACAGCCGCGCGTGACACCAGGAAGACGCTGGTCAGGTCGCACGCGATCACGCGGTGCCAGTCCTCGTCGGTGAGCTCCCAGATCGGACGCGAGCCGCCCGTGATGCCCGCGTTGTTGACCACGACGTCGAGTCGCCCCCAGCGCTCGTGCGCCTGGGCCACCGCGCGTTCGACGTCGTCCGTGCGCGTCACGTCGGCCGCTACGGCGTGGCTTCTCCCGCCCAGCTCGTCCGTCGTGGCCTTCAACGACGCGGCGTCGAGATCGACGAGCGTCACCGACGCGCCGTCGCGGAGGAGACGGGCGGCGATGGCGCGCCCGATGCCGCGTGCCGCTCCGGTGACCAGCGCGCTCCGCCCCTCGAGAGTCATCGTCCCTCCTATCCGAGCGCCTGCGCGAGGTCCTCGACGAGGTCGTCCGGGTGCTCGAGCCCGACGGAGATCCGCAGCAGGTTCTCGGGCGTTCGCGTTCCCGGCCCCTCGATTGACGCGCGGTGCTCGATGAGGCTTTCCGTGCCGCCGAAGCTGGTGGCGCGCGTGAAGATGCGCAGCGTGTTCGTCACCCCCACGGCGAACGCGGCGTCGCCCCTCACCTGCACCGACAGCATGCCGCCGAACGCGCTCATCTGTCTCACCGCCACCGCGTGGCCGGGATGGGAGGCGAGCCCCGGGTAGTGCACCGCCTCCACGCGCGGGTGCGCGGCGAGGAAGGTCGCCACGCGAAGGGCGTGCTCCGAATGGGCGCGCATGCGGAAGGGTAGCGTACGGATCCCGCGCATGATGAGCCAGGCATCGAAGGGCGAGAGGAGCGCGCCGAGCGAGGCCTGCACGGTCTTGAGACGCGCCAGCCGCTCGTCGGCCGTCCGCACGACGAGCACGCCGCCCATCGAGTCGCCGTGGCCGCCGAGGTACTTCGTGGTGGAGTGCATCACCACGTCGGCGCCGAGCGCGAGCGGACGCTGCAGGATCGGCGTGGCGGGGGTGCTGTCGCAGACGCACAGGGCGCCGCCGCGATGGGCGATGTCGGCGATGCGCGCAATGTCGCAGACCTTCCACAGCGGGTTCGATGGCGTCTCCGTCCAGACCAGCCGCGTGGTGGGCCGCAGCGCGCGCTCGATCTCCTCGGGCGCTGTCATGTCGACGAACGTCGCCTCGAGGCCCCACCGGCTCCACGTCTCGCGCAGCATCCGGCCCGTGCCGTAGTACGCGTCGTGCGGCGCGATCACGTGGTCGCCCGGCGAGAGCGTCTGCAGCACCGCGGCGGTGGCGGCGGAGCCCGACGCGAAGGCCACCGCGCCGGCGCCGCCCTCCAGCGCGGCCACGCAAGCTTCGAGCGCATCGCGGGTGGGGTTGGCGTTGCGCGCGTACAGAAAGCCGCGGGCGAAGCCGCCGTCGGGATCGCGCTCGAAGGTCGTGGCGAGGTGGATGGGTGGCGCGACGGCGCCGGTGGCGGGATCGACGTCGTGTCCGGCGTGCACGGCCAGCGTCTCGATGCGCATCGACGACTCCCTGGGTCCGCGCGTCCCCGGCCCGCTTGCGATCCGCTCAGCCCGCGGTGAAGCCGCCGTCCACCACCAGCTCAGCGCCGGTCATGAACGACGACTCGTCGCTGGCGAGGAACAGCGCGACGTTGGCGATGTCGCGGGACTGGCCGATGCGGCCGAGCGGGATCCCGCTCCGGAACTCGCGCCTCAGCTCGTCGTCGAGGTACGGCGCCTGCAGTGGCGTGTCCACGATGCCGGGATGGATGATGTTGCAGCGCACCTGGTCCTTCGCGAACTGGATGGCGAGCGACTTGGTCAGCGAGATGAGCCCCCCCTTCGCACAGGTGTACGCGTCCTGGGCCCGCGTGAATCCCACGAGCGCCGACACCGAGCCCATGAGGATGATCGAGCCTCCCCCCGCGCGCTGCAGGTGCGGAACGCCGTACTTCGTCACCCAGAAGGCGGACTTCAGGTTGATGGCCATCACGCGATCCCACCAGCCGTTGTCCGTCTCCAGCACGGACCGGTCGCGATCCTTCCACAGGACGCCCGCGTTGTTGTAGAGCACGTGCAGCGCGCCGAAGCGCCGCGCGCCCTCGTCCACCATGCGCTGCACGTCGGCCTCCAGGGCCACGTCGCCAGTCACCGCGATCGCCTGGCCGCCCGCGGCGGTGACAGACTCCGCGGTCTCGCGTCCCGCCTTCTCGTCGATGTCGGCGACGACGATGCGGGCGCCTTCCTCCGCGAAGCGCAGGGCCGCGGCGCGGCCGATGCCCATGCCGGCTCCCGTGATGAAGGCGGCCTTGCCGTCGAGTCGTCCCGGCATGTCGTCAGATCCGTTCCGCGTAGCGCATCAGCTCCCAGTCGGTCACCGCGCGATCGAACGCCTGCTGCTCGAGTCGTGCGGTGTGCAGGTAGTGCTGGACCACCGCCTCGCCGAAGGCGGCGCGCGCGACGTCGGACCGCTCGAGCTCGTCGATGGCCTCGCGCAGCGTCTTCGGCACCTGCGGCAACGTGGGATCCTCGTACGCATTGCCCTCGTAGAGTCGCGGCGCCTCGAGCTTCGAGGTGATGCCATGCAGCCCGGCCGCGATCGTGGCGGCGAAGGCGAGGTAAGGGTTCGCGTCCGCGCCCGGCACGCGGTTCTCCACGCGGAAGCCGTCGCCGTCGCCGCACAGCCGGAAGCCGCAGGTGCGATTGTCCCAGCCCGCAACCAGCCGGGTCGGCGCGAACGAGCCGGCCTGGTACCGCTTGTACGAGTTCACCGTCGGCGCGTAGAAGTACGCGAGGTCCCGCGCGGTCGCGATCTGTCCGGCGAGCCAGTGACCGAAGAGCGCGCTGCCCGCACCTCGCGTCGCTCTTCCGGTGCCGTGCTCCTTCGAGGCCGGCCCCTTCGCGTCGGCCGGAAACAGCGCACGTGTGCCGGTGCGGTCCCACAGCGAGGAGTGCAGGTGAAACGACGATCCCGCCGCGCCCGCGTCGTACTTCGCCATGAAGGTGACCGAGCAGCCGTGCAGGTGCGCGATCTCCTTCGTACCGTGCTTGTAGAGCGCGGCGCGATCCGCCATCTCGAGCGCCTCGGCATAGCGCAGGTTGATCTCTTCCTGCCCGCGTCCCCACTCGCCCTTCGACGTCTCGACGGGCACCCCCGCCCCTTCCATCCCGTTGCGCACGGCGCGCACGAAGGGCTCCTCCTTCGTCGTCTGCAGGATGTGATAGTCCTCGAGGTAGTCCGACACCGGCGTGAGCCCGTGGTACCGCTTCGCGCGCGCCTGCTCGAACGTCTCCTTGAAGCAGTAGAGCTCGAGCTCGGCTGCCGTCTTGACGACGTACCCCGCGGCGGCGGCGCGCTCGACCTGGCGCTTCAGCACCCAGCGCGGAGCCTCCTCCACGGGGCCGCCGTCCTCGGTGTAGAGGTCGCACAACACGAGCGCGGTCTTGGGCAGCCACGGGATCAGGCGCAGCGTGCCGAGGTCCGGCACCGCTTTCATGTCGCCGTAGCCGCGCTCCCAGGACGCGAGCCGGAAGCCGGCCAGCGGCTCCATCTCCATGTCGACGGTGAACAGGTAGATGCAGGCGTGCAGGCCGTGATCGACGGCCGCGTCGAGGAAGTAGCGCGCCACCAGACGCTTGCCGAGCAGGCGACCGAAGGTGTCGGGAAACACCGCGAGCACGGTGTCGACCTCGTCGCGACGGACCAGTTGCTCCAGCGTCGCGACGTCGAGGGTGCCCGGCATGCCGCGCATGGTAGCGCACGGCCCCGGGAGAAGCGAGCCACGACGACGCGCGCTCGCGCGGCGCGACGTCCCGTCAGCGCACGCCGTGAGGCGCTACGGGAGAAGCTTCTGCAGCGCGCGCTCGAGCGCCTCCGCGAGCGTGTTGGCCGAGCCCACGCGGC
>JBKPPN010000195.1:0-4720 GCA_046733575.1 Candidatus Methylomirabilota bacterium
GGATGGCGCCGTCCGTCTGTCCCGCCTCGCGCTGATGCGCGAGCAACCGGGCGAGCGCCCTCATCGACAGCTCGCGGAGCCGCTCGCGCTCGGCGCGCAGCCATGCCTCGAACGGCGCTTCGTGCAGCGTGAGCCCGGCGAGCAGATCTCCCTGGTAGAGCTGGGCCGCTTCCGCGAGAGCGATGGCTGATCCATCGGACACGCGCTGCTCGAACTGGCCGACGTCGGTGCCGACCGCGCTGGGCTCCAGCGCCGCGGTCTCGGCGTCGGCGGTGACGGTGTCTCCGACAGCCTGACGCAGCCAGAAGAGCGCCTTGCGCAGGCTGCCGCGGGACTGCGCGTCGGGGACGTCGCCCCAGAGCAACGCCGCGAGCTGGTCGCGCGCGTGAGGTTTCCCGGCCGGCAGCGCGAGGTAGGCGAGAAGAGCCCTGGCTTTTCGCGTGGGGATGTTGACCGGGCCACCCGGCACCAGCCGGGCCTGAAACCCGCCCAGAAGCGTCAACTCCAGCCGCGCCATCGGAATGACGGCAACGATAGCAGCTTTGGTGACGCCACGTTTCACGCCGCTCCGCGCGTTGAACGCATTTTCCACGTCCGGTTCCACACGACGGGAACGCTCGCCCGGTACAACCAAGCATCCCGATCACAGGAGGTCATGAAGAGATGAAGGAGGAGACACGTATGGACGGATCACAGAGGACAGCGAGCCGGCTACGATGGGCGCGGGCGCTGACCACGACTCTGCTGCTCGCCGCCACGGTCGGGCTCGCGAGGCCCGCGTGGGCGGACCCCTTCGTGTTCAGCACCGGGAATCCCGACGGTCTGCTCGGAGCGTTGTCCCAGCCTGCCGCCGCGGGGACGCTCGACACCGAGACCGCCGATGACTTCGTCCTCGGCGCCACCACCAGCATCACGGGGGCGGCAATCTTCGGATTGATCCCGGCGGGCACGTCGCTCGCGAACATCGAGAACGTGGAGGTCGAGATCTATCACGTCTTCCCCGGCGCGCCGGGCGATTCGGACGTGACCCGCACGTCGGGACCACCGAACTTCAGCACGTCACAGGTACCCACGCGCGCGAACTCGCCGGCCGACAACGAGATCGACACCGCCACCCGCGATGGGAGCCAGCGCACGCTGCGCGTGACCACCCGCGTGGTCGAGTCGAGCTTCTCGGTGGAGAACAGCGTCGTGCGTGGCATCAATCCCCTGCCACTCGACGTGACCGGCGGCGAAGGCGCCAGGACGGGCGACCTGGTGGAGATCGACATCACGTTCACGCCGCCGATCGTTCTGCCCGCCGATCACTACTTCTTTCGGCCCCAGGTGTCGGTGAACGGCGGCGACTTCCTCTACGTCTCGGCGCCGAGGCCGATCGTGGCTCCCGGAACACCGTTCGTGAACGACCTGCAGTCGTGGATCCGTAACTCCGCCCTGAGTCCCGACTGGCTGCGAATCGGCAGGGACATCATCGGCGGCAACCCTGCGCCCGCGTTCAATCAGGCATTTTCACTCACGGGTGAGACCGTGCCGGATGCGGGAACGCCGGGGCAGCCCGACTGTCACGGCAAGAGCGTCTCGGCCATGGCGCATCAGTTCGGGAGTGTGGCTGGCGCCGTCTCGCCGCTGGGATTCGAAACAGTGGCCGGCCTGCAGGACGGCTTCAGGACGTTCTGCAACCCGTAGACACTCCGCGAGCCGGGTGACGCGCAGTTCGTGGCAGCGGGAGGCGGCGCCGCCTTTCGCTGCCGCGCCGGGCTCGCGACAAGCCCTCCACGGTCGTGCCCAGAATGCCGAGCGTCGTCAACGATCGGCCCACCGCACTGCGGTCCTTCGGACGAGATGCGGTAAGGTTCGTTCGCGAGGAGCGGGGGGAGCGCACCCTCTCGCTCCGACGTCTCGTTACACTCGAGGACCGGTCGGTCGAAGCGAACGGATGCGCTTCGTCCAGCTCGGATCCAGGGAGACACGCCATGCTCTATCGCGGGATGGACCGGGCCGCGCTCGACGCCGCCTACAACAACACCGCCGCCGTCGGCCAGGCGAAGCGCGACGCCTACGTCGCGGACTGGACCAAGCGCAGCGACGCGATCCGTCGCACGCCGGGCGCGCGGCTCGACATCGCCTATGGCCCCGGGGCCCGTCACCGCCTCGATGTCTTTCTCGCCGGGCAGCCCGCCGCGCCCACGCTCGTCTACATCCACGGCGGCTACTGGCAGATGAACGACAAGGAGCCGTACGCCTTCCTCGGGGAAGGGGTGCGCGCCGCCGGCTTCAACCTGGCCCTCGTTGAGTACACGCTGGCGCCGGCCGCGCGCATGGACACGATCGTGAGCGAGGTGCGCCGCGCGGTGGCGTGGGTGATCGAGCACGCCAAGGAGATCAACGGCGATCCTTCTCGCGTCCTCGTGTCCGGGCACTCGGCGGGCGGCCACCTCACCGCGATGGCGATGACCGATGCGCGCGTGGCAGGCGGCGTGGCGATCAGCGGTCTCTACGACCTCGAGCCCATCCGTCTCTGCTACCTGAACGAGAAGCTGGGGCTCGACGTCGCCGAGGCGGAGCGGAACAGTCCGATCCGCCATCTGCCGACCTCGGCCGCGCCGCTCGTGGTGACCGTCGGTCTCGGCGAGCTGCCCGAGCTGGTGCGGCAGTCGCAGGACTACGCGGCCGCGTGGACGAGACGCGGGCTCCGCGGCCGTTACCTTCCGCTCGCCGGACACGAGCACTTCTCGATCCTCGAGGAGCTGGCGCGGCCGGGCGGAGCGATCCTGGGCGCGCTGAAGGACATCGCCGGAGCGTGACGATCGTTCGGCGACAATCACCGCTCGACGACATCAGGAGAACCACGTGACGCCATCCGCGCCCCGAAACCGCCACATGGAAGTGATTCACCATCCCGACCATGACCAGACCGTGTTCATGCCGTACGCGCCCGCCATCAAGGTGAAGAGCGGAAAGATCCTGTGGCTGTCGGGCAACACGGCGCTGCCGGTGTACCACGACCATCCGCATCGCCGCGAGGACGTCCTGGCGTACATGACGAACGATCTCGAGGCCCAGACCCGCATGGCGATGGACGGGATCCAGCAGACCCTCGCGGCGGCGAAGGCGAGCTTCGCCGACGTGGTTCACATGTTCATCTTCCGGGCGCGACCGCGCATGGGCGACATCGGCAAGGCCCACGCGATCATCGACGAGTACTTCGCGCCCTACGATCATCGGCCGACGGCGACGAACCTCGCCGTGCTCGAGCTCGGCGAGCCCGAGCAGCTCATCGAGATCCAGATGTTCGCCGTCGTGGACTGATCCCTGGCGCGCGAGAGAGCACGAACGTGAGCGTGACGAGACTGCTGATCGCCAACCGCGGCGAGATCGCCGTCCGCATCGCGCGGGCCGCGGCCGACATGCGGCTGCCGACCGTTGCCGTGTTCTCCGAGGACGACGCGGGGAGCCTGCATCTGCGCATGGCCGACGACGCGCGCGCCTTGCCCGGTCGGGGTGCGACCGCGTACCTCGATGCGGAGGCGGTGATCGCGGCGGCGCGCGCGTCGGGCTGCGATGCCATTCATCCCGGCTACGGATTTCTCGCCGAGCGCGCCGATTTCGCGCGGCGGTGCGCCGAGGCCGGTCTGACGTTCGTCGGGCCCGACGCCGAGCATCTGGAGCTGTTCGGCGACAAGGCGCGCGCCCGCGCGGCGGCGGTCGACGCGTCCGTGCCGGTGATCCCCGGTGTCGATCGCGCGGTCACGCTCGATGAAGCGCGCGTGTTTCTCGACTCGCTCGGGGATGGCGGCGCGATGATCGTCAAGGCCGTGGCCGGCGGGGGCGGTCGCGGCACGCGCGTGGTGCGGTCAGCCGCTGAGCTCCCGGCGGCCTTCGCGCGCTGCCAGTCCGAGGCGGGCGCGGCGTTCGGCCGTGCCGACGTCTACGTCGAGCAATTCCTCCCCCGCGCCCGCCACGTCGAGGTGCAGATCGTGGGCGACCGCGACGGCGGGATCGCGCATCTCGGGGAGCGCGAATGCAGCATCCAGCGGCGCTTCCAGAAGGCCGTCGAGATCGCGCCCTCGCCGGGGCTGGACGAGGCGCTCCGTGGTCAGATCATCGACGCCGCGGTGCGGTTCGCCCGGCGCGTCCGCTACACCAATCTCGGGACGTTCGAGTTCCTCGTCGATGTCTCCGGTCGTCCGGGCGCCCAGCCCTTCGCCTTCATCGAGGCGAATGCGCGGCTTCAGGTCGAGCACACAGTGACCGAGGCGGTCACCGGCGTCGATCTCGTGCAGACGCAGATCGCGCTGGCGCGGGGCGCGACGTTGAAGTCGCTCGGGCTGGACGGGCCGGACGTCGCCCGCCCGCGCGGCTGCGCGATCCAGGCGCGCGTGAACATGGAGACGATCGGGCGGGATGGCTCCGTGCGGCCGGGCGGCGGCACCGTGACGGTCTACGAAGCCCCGAGCGGTCCCGGCGTGCGAACGGATGGGTTCGCGTACGCGGGCTATCGCACGAGCGGCGCCTTCGATTCGCTGCTCGCGAAGGTGATCGTCCACGCGCCGGACTTCCCGAGCGCCGTGGGACGCGCGTCGCGCGCGCTCGGCGAGTTCCGGCTGGAGGGCATCGCCACCAACATCGCGTTCCTCCGCAACATCCTGGCGCACGACGACTTCCGGGCCGGACACGTTCACACCCGCTGGGTCGACGAGCATCTGGCCCTCCTGGTGAC
>JBKPPN010000196.1:0-10956 GCA_046733575.1 Candidatus Methylomirabilota bacterium
CCAGGATGTAGTCGGTCAGGAACTCGGTGGCGCCCCAGCGATCGACGTCACGCGGATGGCACCAGTCGCGCCGACAGATCGCCCCGTCGGTGTCCACGACCTGGAAGTCGACGGCCGCGGCGCCCGGGTGGCGCGCGAGCACCGCGACGGCGTGCGCCACGTCGTCGGGCGAGGTGAACGACACGTCGTTGTCGATCGTCACCACCACGTCGCCCTTGGCGGTCGCCACGCCGACGTTACGGGCGGCCGCCGCGACGTTGGTCGGCAGCGACACCAGACGCACGTCGGGAAACTCGCGGCGCACCATCTCGGCACTGCCGTCGGTCGAGGCGTTGTCGATCGCGATGATCTCGACGACCGGCCCGCGCTGCGCGCGCGCGGACTCGAGCGCGCGTCGCAGGACGTCGCGGCGCTGATAGTTCAGGATCGCGATCGAGGCGGTCGTCAATTGGGGACCTGACCGCGGATCCAGGGGCCGACCACGTTCGCCACGCCAATCGGCAGGCGCTTCCAGAGCTCGATGAGACGGCCGAAACGGCTGGCGTCGCGATCGACGGAGGGCGCGGCGCCCGGAGTCGTGTCGACGAACAGCCACGGCAGCGCGTGCGGCGCGGCGCCCCACTGACGCTTGAACTCGTACGTGCCCTTGTTCTTGAACGACCGCCCGAGGTCGAGGGTGCGATAGCCGTTGCGGCAGCCCCAGCGGATGACTTCCCAGTAGAGGACGAAGTTCGGACAGAGCTGGAATGCCTCGCGGAGCGAGGAGACCCACGGGACCATGATCGTGTCGCGGAAGAGCAGGCAGAGCGCTGCGCCCACCGCACGACCGTCACGGTCACGTACGAGCAGCAGTCGCGTGCTGCCCTCGAGCTCGGCCATCATGATCCGGAAGAAGGTCCGGCTGTGCACGGGCGAGCCGAGGTCGCGCATGTTCAGGGCGAAGACGCGGTAGAACTCGTCCAGCGCTTCGGGCCCGCACCACGCCGGGACCAGCCCGTTCTTCTCGCCCTTGCGGACGCGATTCCGTCGCTCGGACGGGAGGGCTTTCCACACCGCGTCTTCACCGGCCAGCGGCAGCAGCATGGTCACGCGATCGTCACTCACGGGATGCCCGACGTCGAGGCGATGGTACTGGCGCAGGCCGATCGACTGCGCGCCGACGACGCGCGCGCGGCCGAGGGCGGCGTCGAGCAGCGCGGTCTCGATGCCCCGACCGGGCTCGGCCACGATGCCGCCGTAGTCGAGGAACGGCATCGACACGAGGCGGTGACCGAAGAGCCGGCTCTTCATGCGAACGAGCGGCAGCACGCCGACGATCTCGTCGCCGTCGGCCGCGGCGAGCGCAACGCTCTCGTGGCCGTACGCCCGCTCGATGATGCGACCCCACGCGGACAGGTGCGCCACGGTGGCGTCGTCGTGCCGCTCCACGAATCGATCCCAGGACTTGTCGTCGCCGTTCCGGATGATGTCCATCGCGAGGGGACGAGCGCAAAGCAGGTGCCAGACGCGGATCGCCTCCGGCGCGCCCCTCGCCGATGCCCGCGCGCGGCAAGCCGGGAGAAGCGGTTGCACGTCCGAGAGAAGGGGCGTGCACAGGCGCGACGACGATCCGTCGCACCGCTGACGCCCCTGTCACGGCACGGTCGTGCACAGCTCGCGGTACGAAGTTCAATCCCTGCGGAATCGCGGCGCTTCGTCGCGTCCCGTCTGGCACATGCCTTGACCCTCGCCGGCTGCGAAGGCTCCGCCGCGAACCACCGCCAGAACGACGGAGGCGGCAGGGAGCCACACGAGGAGGTCGACGAGTGAACCACCGCGACACAGCCACGTCAGAGCGGCGCACGCCCCATCAGCCCGGACTGCCCGTCTGGCTGGACGCGCGATCCGACGAGCAGCCCCACGCCCGCTACGCGGTCCAGGCGCGCGTCGACCACGGCGCGGGCCCCATCACGCTGTCCCTCTACGTCGACGGCGATCTCGTCGACACGGAGATGAGCACGTCCGCCGTCTACGACTTTGGCGCCGCCGATCTGCGGCCCGGGCGACACGTGGTGACCGTCCGTGCGGTCGACGGCGCCGGCCGCTGGGGTGGGGCCTCCACCGTGATCGAGCTTCCCGCGCCGGCCGTTCCCTGATCTCGCCACGCGGTGTGCACTGAGCTTCCCTGGGCGCGCACGGAATTGCACAGGGACACCGCCGCGTTCCCGCCTTGCCGTCGCGTCGCCGTCGTGACGGGATCGGTACGACTCTTGTAGTCGTGCTTCCCGGGCCGCCGCCACGCGCGACGGCGAAAGGGGAGCCGGTGATGAAGGTCGTGATTCTGACGGCGGGTGCGGGGTCCTCGCTGTATCCGCTCACCAAGGATCGTCCGAAGTCACTGCTCACCGTCAAGGGCATCACGCTGCTGGAGCGGCTCCTTCGCCAGAGCGCGGAGGCCGGGCTCGCGCCGGTCCTCGTGGTCGGCTACGAGAAGGACACGGTGCTGGATCTCGTGCGGCGACTGCAGCCGTCGCTGCCCCACCGCGTCGAGGTGGTGGAGAACTCGCGCTACGACCGCACCAACACGCTGTACTCGCTGTGGCTCGCCCGCCACCGCTGTGCGGACAGCGGGTTCGTGCTCGTCGACGGCGACCTCATCTGCGACGACAGCATCTTCGCCGACGTGGTGGCGGATCCGCGCTCGACGCTTCTCGCCGTCGATCGTGGTCGCGTCATGGGCGACGAGGAGGTCAAGGTCGTCTGCGACGACGACGGGCGGGTGACCGATATCGGCAAGACGCTGGCGGCCGGGCACGCGCACGGCGAGTTCATCGGCATGGCGAAGTTCTCCGTCGCCACCGGCGAGACCCTGCTCGCGGTGGCCGACCAGATCGTCCGCGACGGTAACGAGACGGCCTGGTACGAGGACGCCATCGCCCGGCTCACCGCCTACGCTGCCCTAGACGCGCTGGACGTGGCGGGACGGCCGTGGGTCGAGATCGACTTTCTCGGAGACTACGTCGAGGCGCTCCGTCAGTTCGGGGATCCCGAGCGTGCCGACGCGGTGGCCCAGCTGCCCTCCATCCGTCCGCAGCTGCTGTTCTGTCCCGGGCCCGTCCTCGTGTCCGAGCGCGTGAAGGCGGCGTTCGCCGCGCCCGAGATCGGGCACCGCGAGGTCGAGTTCTCCGAGATGCTGAACCGCGTGCGGCGCAAGCTCGGCAAGGTGTTCGGCATCCGCAACTTCCACCGCTACACGACCGTGGTGCTGAACGGGGGCGGCAGCGCCGCCAACGAGGCGGTCCTGGGCAGCGCGGCGGCGGGACGCCGCGTGCTCGTGCTGAGCAACGGCGAGTTCGGCGAGCGCCTCGTGACCATCGCGCAGCACCTGGGCGTCGACGTCGAAGGCCTCAAGCTCCGCTGGGGGCAGCCGTTCGATCTCGCGGCCATCGAGGCCGCCGTGACGCGCGGTCGGTTCGACGCGCTGGCGTGGGTGCACCATGAGACGAGCACGGGCATGCTGAACCCGCTCGCCGACATCGCCGACCTCGCGCATCGTCACGGCCTCGAGACGTACGTCGACGCGGTGTCGAGCCTGGGCGGCGTGCCCGTCGACGTCGAGGACAACGGGCTCACGTTCTGCACGTCGAGCGCGAACAAGGCCGTGGGCAGCGTGCCGGGCCTCGCCTTCGTGTGCGGACGTCGCGACGCGTTCGAGGCGCTCGCCCCCGTGCGCGCGCACTCGCCGTACCTCGATCTCTATCGCCACTTCTCGTACAACGACCGCCAGCACCAGACGCCGAACACGCCCGCGGTCACGCTGTACTTCGCGCTCGAGGCCGCCCTCGACGAGCTGCTCGAGGAGGGCCTCGCGTCCCGGTACGTGCGGATCCGCGGGCTGGCGCAACGGCTGCGCGACGGCTTTGCCGGCCTGGGTCTCCGGGCGATCCTCCCGGAGTCGCACATGTCGCCGCTCCTCACCACGCTGGAGCTTCCCGCCGGCTTCAGCTCGGCCGAGTTCCTCGACCGGCTCAAGCGGGCGGGCTACATCGTGTACGCGGGCAAGGGCATCCTGCGCGACCGCGCCTTCCAGGTCGCCAACATCGGAGCGCTGACGATGCGGCACGTCGAGGGCTTCCTCGCCGCGCTCCAGAACATCATCGAGGACCAGCGTGACGACACAGGCAGTGATCCTGGCCGCGGGGTTCGGGTCGCGGCTCCGGCCGCTCACTGACAGCTGCCCCAAGGCGCTCGTGGCCGTGGCGGGGCAGCCGCTCCTCGGCCACGCCCTCGACGCGCTGAAGGGGCACGGCGTCACCGAGGTCACCGTCGTCGTCGGCTACGCCGCGCACACCGTGCGCGCGTTCCTGGCCCACCGCGGCGACGGCGACGTCCGTTGCGTGGAGAATCCCGCCTACGCGACGACCAACACGCTGGGATCGCTGCTCTGCGCCGAGCCCACCGTCCGCGGCGACGTGCTGGTCCTCGACGGCGACCTCATCTTCGAGCCCGCGGTGCTCGCGCCCATGCTGGCGCGCGGGACGTGGCTGGCCGTGGACCGCGACCGTCCGCTCGACGACGACGCCGTGAAGATCGCCATCGACGACGACGACATGCGAATCGTCTCGGTCGGCAAGCAGCTGCCCGAGGGACGCACAGGGATTGCCGAGTCGATCGGGATGGGCCGGCTCGACGCGGAGACGTTCCAGGCGCTCGTGCCGATCGGTCGCCGGCTGCTCGCCTCGGGCATGAACCAGGCGTACTACGAGGCCGCGTTCCAGGCGCTCATCGAGGACGGCGCGCGCTTCGGCATGGCCGACGTCACCGGACTCAGATGGACGGAGGTCGACGACCACGACGATCTCCGTCGTGCGGAGGAGCTCTTTGTCGCTGCGTGAGCTGCGCACGATCGCCCAGCCGCCCGCATACAGCCTGGGGCCGTTCGACTTCGCATACCGCGCGTGCTCGATCTACCTCTCGATCCCGCTCGCGCGCTGGGGCGCCACGCCGAACGGGATCACGGTGGCGTGGATCGTCCTCGGTCTTGCGGGCACCGCGATGCTCGTCCCCGCCGTCTGGTGGCTCCCCGTGCTCGGCGCGCTCGTCCTGAACTTTTCCTACCTGCTGGACTTCGTGGACGGCGAGGTCGCCCGCCTCACCAATCGACGGTCACGCGTGGGTGGCTACATCGACCTCGTCGGTCACGGGTTGATCAAGACGGCGCTGCCGCTCGCCACCGGGATGGCGGCGGCGCTGTCGTGGAACCAGCCCCTCTTCGTCCTCGCCGGGGCGCTGGCTGCCATCGCGGTCGTCGCGGGCGACAGCGGGCGGTTCTACGCCGCGTGCACCTCGGGCGACCTGGACGCGGGCGACCTCGGCCACAGCGTCGTACCGGTGCGGACGGGACCTCGGCGGATCACGGTCGGCAAGATCGTCGGGACGGCGTGGGAGCAGAGCTTCGAGTCACCCGGGCTCTACGGACTCGCGTTGCTCGGCGCGCTGTTCGGTCGACTCGACGTCGTGACGCTCTACTGGCTGGTGGCGGCGCCGATCTGGTTCATGCAGCGCACGCTCGAGTACTGCCGCCGGCTGCGCGCCGAGGACGCGGCGGAGCAGGCCCGGCACGGCGTCGCGACGGAGGGAAAAAGCGTCGTCATTCCGAGCACGCCGGTGCACGACGTCGCGGAGGCCCTCCGGAAAACCGCCTAGCCGGACGCACGGCCGAGAGCCGGTACGGCTCTTGCCACGTGAGGACGAGCGATGCCACTGCTGCTCCTGATGATCTTCATCATGCCGTACGAGAACAGCCCGTACCTGTTCTTCGGGTCGAGCTTCCTCGGCGTCTTCCGGGACTTCACGGTCATCAAGCTGCTCGGCGTGTGTGGCTTCGCCTGGGCCATGATCAAGATGGCCGGGGGCGACATCCCGCGGGGGCTCGGCGCGCCGCAGGCCCGCTTCTTCCTGCTCTTCTTCCTGGGCGTGGTCGTGTCGAGTCTCTTCAGCGGGAGCGGCTTCCTGGCCGTCTCGCGCTACCTGGCCTTCCTCGTCTTCCTGCCCTTCGTGCTCGTGGCCGTGCGCACCGAGCGCGACGTCAAGCGCGTCATCTACGCGATGGTGCTCAGCTACACGCTCGTCTTTCCCTACGCCGTGCGGCAGATGCTCCGCTACGACGCGCGCCTCGGCACGGGTCTCTACGAGTCGAACTACTTCGCCGCGCTGCTCCTCGTCGTGATCCCGGTGGCGCTGGTGCTGGCGCGCCAGGCGCCCACGCGCGCGCAGAAGTTCGGATGGCTCCTGGCCGCCGCCGTGCTGGTCATGAGCCTCCTGCTCACGTCGTCGCGCGGCGGTCTGCTCGGCCTCCTCGTGGCCGGGATGCTGTTCGCGTACCGGCGGCGCGGCATGCTGGGCGTGTTCGCGGTGCTCGGCGCCATCGTGGTCGGCCTCACCGTGCTGCCGACCGACCTTGGAGAGCGCGCCCTCGCAACCGTGCAGGGGAGCGCGGTGACGTCGGGCGGACTGGAGGCGTCGAACCGCGCCCACACCGCGCTCTTCTGGGCCGGCATCCAGATGATCAACGACAGCCCGCTGACCGGCGTGGGACCGCAGAACTTCAAGGAGCTGAGCCAGAAGTACTCGGGGCTGGACCAGGCCTACATCGGGCACAACACGTATCTCGAGATCGCCGCGGAGATGGGGCTGCCCCTCATCACGCTGTTCGTCATGATGCTGCTGTCCGTGTTCGGCGCGCTCAAGCGCGTGAGCCGCGGCAGCGAGCGTGACGACCTGGCGGGCTGGGCGGAGGGACTCCGCTACGGCCTCCTCGGCTTCGTCGTGGCAGGGACGTTCATCAGCGCGCAGTACGAGAAGCTGCTGTGGATCGTCGTCTTCCTCTCGATCGCGATGGAGCGCGTGGCCCGCACCGCCCCGGTCGCCGCGCCGTCCCCCGAGCCCGAGGATCCGTTCGAGCCGGAGCCCGCGTGGCGTCCGGCGCCGGCGTCGGAGCCGTTCTGATCGCGCGCTGGCTCGGCGTCGGCCTGCTCCTGCTCGGCGCGGGGGCGAGCTGGGTCCACGCCGCTCGGCCCGTCGCGGTCGGCGGCCTGACCGCGTTGCCCGTCGTCGACGACGCGGGCGCCAACCTCGTCAAGAACGCGAGCTTCGAGACGCGCTCGTCGTCGCCCGCCACGATTCCCGAGTGGCACACGCTCGAAGGCGACGCGCTCGTGCTCGACACCGCGGGCAAGACCGGACGCAGCAGCGTGCGCATGACGAACGCGGCGCGGCAGAAGATGATCGCCACCACCGAGCAGACCGTGACGCTCGAGCCCGGCCTCTACACGATCGCGTGGTGGGTGAAGACCGACAAGCTGGGCGAGAACGCGGCGGGCAGCGGCGCCCGCATGTGCCTCGACGCCCGGCCGCGGCGCAACTGGTGGCAATGCACCGAGGTCGCGCGGGGCACGATGGACTGGACCTTGTTCCGCCAGCCCGCCATTCCGGTCACGGACGCCGGCACGTATCGCGTCACGATCGGCGCCTATGCGCGCCCGGAAGGCGCGGCCTGGTTCGACGACATCAGCCTGACCGCGGTGGGACGTCCGCCCGTCGAGGCGTTCGTCGTCTATCCGAACTTCCGCGGCCTCCTCTTCGTCGACCGCCCGCAGCTGATCCGCGTGGCCCTGAGCGTGGTGCGTCCCGCCCCGGGGGACAAGATCCGTCTCAGCCTGGTCGACGAGGCGCGCGGCGCGGTGCTGCAGACGCGCGACTACCCGACGTCGGCCACGCGCGGGGAGCTCGACGCGGGAGGCCTGGGCGCGGGGCCGGCACTCGTGCGGACCGAGCTCGTCGGCCCGGACGGCACGTCGCGCTACCGCTATCCCGATTACCGCGTGGTCAAGACGGCCGCGGCCGCGCGCGGCGATCTGCGCGTCTGGTACGACGAGCGGAACGTCACGCATCTCGACGGCAAGCCGACGTTCGTGCTCGGGCTCTACACGACGGGTGGGTACTCGAACGAGCGCAGCGCATACGCCAACGCCAACGGTGGCTGGGGCGTCAGACGGATGGCCGAGGCGCCCATCGACATGCTCATCAACTACCACCTCGGCGCCGCGCCCATGAACGCGCTCGGCACGTACATGGACGAGCTGCGCTCGAACGGCATCCACTACCTGCAGACGGTGAACTTCTACCACCGCGATCACGGGCAGTACGGGTCGATCCCGTATCCGGCCGCGCGCGAGGGCGAGGAGGCGCTGAACCGATGGGTGGCGCACCAGCTCGCCGCCCACAAGGGCCTGGCCGGGTTCTACACGGCCGACGAGCAGCCCGTCGAGATGATGCCGAAGGTCTTCCGGCAGCATCGTGTGCTGAGCGCGTCCGCGCCCGGCAGCGTGACGTACGTCGTCCAGGGGGACGGCTGGGAGACGCAGGCCGCGCTGTGGCGCGACGCTCTCGACGTGCTGGGCCTCGATCCCTATCCCATCGTCAAGAAGACGGGGCAGAACAACGTCGCGATGGTCGGCGAGTGGACGCGGCTCGCCCAGGACGCGGTCATGGAGAGCCGGCCCGTGTGGATGGTGCTGCAGTTCTTCCCCATGACGAGCGAGGGCGGCTGGCCGTCGTACGACGAGCTCAAGGCGATGTCGTGGATGGCCATCGTGGAGGGCGCGCGCGGCCTGTTCTACTGGTCGTTCGGCGAGAAGGGGCTGGCCTGGGTCAAGGACCCGCGCGAGCGCCTGGCGCACTGGAACGACCTGGTTCGCGTCACCAAGGAGGTGAAGGCCCTCGAGCCCGTCCTGCTCGCGCCGGACGCGCCGGTCCTCTCGCGCAGCTCGAATGACCGGATTCGCGTGCTCGGCAAGCGCGCGCCCGACGGCTCGCGCTACCTCTTCGCCTACAACCGGACGGACACGTCGGCGACGGCGACGTGGACCTTTGCCGAGCCGGTGCACGAGCTCGTGGATCTCGACGACGGGCGCAGCAGCGCCGTGGATCAGACGCGCACGGAGCGCTTCGCGCCGTTCGAGGTCAAGCGGTTCCGGCTGAAGTAGTGGGCTCGCGCGCGGGCGCGCCTGCCTGCGATGACGTCCGCGACGGCTCGCACGCACGACGGATCACCAGCACGCCGAGCGCGAACGGGGCGAGCATCCCGAGGTAGACGATCTTTCCATACAGGACGTGGGCCGTGCCCATCGCCGCCCACGGGCCGACGTATTCGCCGACCACGGCGGTCACCAGCACGCGGATCATGTTGGCCACCACCGCCGTGACGAGGGCCAGCAGCACGACGGCGGTACGGCCGCGCCACGTACGCTGGGTGGCCCACGCCACCGCGACGCCCACGACGGTCATTGCGAACAGGAAGCGGAGACCGTTGCACGCCTCGGTGACGTGCACGGTGAGACCGCGGAGATGGAGGAAGAGCCCGTCGCGCGTGACGGGGACGCGCAGCACACGCAGTCCGGCCTCGGTGAAGCCGGCCGCGATCTGTTGCATCGGGAGCGAGAGGGCATCGATCGCGCGGTCGGGCAAGGGCGCCATGAGGGCCAGGAACGCCACCGGGAACGCGACGACGGCCAGGCCCTCACGACCGAGCGCCACCCGCGCGACGGCGGCCAGCACGACCGGCAGGGAAAGCGCGGTGAGCGACAGACTCCCGAGACACGCGCCCACCGCGAACGCCGTCGCGCCTGCGACGACGAGCGCGATCGCCGTCAGCGAGGCGCGTGGTCGCGCGCGGGTGCGCCAGACGCGGCCGAGGTCACGGCGCCCGTCCCACAGCGCGAACGCGGTGAAGGCGGGGACGAGCGCGCCGTAGGAGTAGTACGGCACGGTGAGCCAGGTTTGCACGAGATCGCGCATCACCGGCCCGTACGCGAGTGCCACCGCGCCGAGCATGACGACGAGCGAGAGCGTCACGGGATCGGCGGGGCCTGGATGGCCCGCCCGACGGACTCTCCTTGGCGGCTCGGAGGCGGCGAGGCACAGCCGCGCCGCAAGGTTCGCATCGGTACGCTGGCGCCGGCGCTGCGTCGTGCCGGTGCGGTGGCGTGATCGTCGGCGTGCGACGCGGCCGCGACGGCGGTGAGACCGTCCGTTGCGCCGACACCGCGCGGATCCCACACCGCCTGGGTGCCGCCGCGGAGAAAGCGGACGAGCCCGGCGAAGCCCGCGGCGGTCACCACGCAGAAGTAGTAGGGCAGGGCGAGGCGTCCGACACCGACGCGGCGTCGCTCGGCCACGAGGCCGGCGGCCGCCAGCGCGTAGAACGCGGCCTGGCCGGCGAGCGTCACCGTGTACACGCCGCCCCGGCGCAGGAGGGCCGCGTTCGAGACGAGCGCCAGCGTCAGCCAGAGCCACGTCGTCCAGCGCGCGGGGCGATGCGAGACGAGGATCCACGCCGCGCGCCAGCGTCGCGCCGCGACGAGTCGCGGCAGCCACGCCGCGACGATGTGGTAGCCCTGCGCGATGATCCGCGTGTGACGCTTGAACTCTTGACCGGCGCCGAGCGACGGGGGCTCCACCGTGACGGCCTCACCGTCGAACCGGCAGACGTGTCCGGCCAGGGCCGCCTGGATGGGATGCAGCAGGTCGTTGACCTCGGCGGCGCGCAGGTCTCGGTACAGCGCGCGACGGAGCGCGTAGATCGCGCCGTCGGCCGAGGCGATGAAGCCGAGCGCGGCCTCGCGCCGCTTCAGGAATGTTTCCAGACGCGCGTACCCGTTGCCGACCCCTGGCGCGTCGCTGCTGTCGGCCGCTTCGTAGAGTCCGACGCCGCTCACCAGCCCGACGGGCGCGCCCGTGCCGTCGACGTCGTCGAAGCCCGCGACGAGACGCGCGATGGCGTCGGGCGCGAACCGCGCGTCGGCGTCGGTGAATACGAGGATCTCGCCACGCGCGACGGCGACGGCGCGGTTCAGCGCGAGCGACTTGCCCGCGCGCGGCCACTGCCGCAGCAGCCGCACGCGCGCGTCCCCGTAG
>JBKPPN010000197.1:0-14079 GCA_046733575.1 Candidatus Methylomirabilota bacterium
GTAGTCCGCGATCCGTCGAGGCATCCCCGCGAGCCCAAGTTCGTGCTGCGGGAAGAACGTCAAGTTGAAGCCCACGAACATGATCACGAAGTGGATCTTGCCCAGGGTCTCGTTGAGCATCCGGCCGAACATCTTGGGGAACCAGTAGTAGATGGCGGCGAAGGCCCCGAAGATCGAGCCGCCGAACACCACGTAGTGGATGTGCGCGACGATGAAGTAGGTGTCCTGGATGTAGATGTCGACGGGCGTGGAGGCCATGAAGATGCCGCTGAGCCCGCCGATGACGAACATCGACACGAAGGCGAGCGAGTTGAGCATCGGGATCGTGAACTGGATCCGTCCGCCCCACAGCGTGCCGAGCCAGTTGAACGTCTTGATGGCCGACGGCACCGCGATGATCATGGTCGTGATCGTGAACGACATGCCGAGGGCGGGGCTCATGCCGCTCACGAACATGTGGTGGCCGTACACGATCCACGAGAGGAACGCGATGCCGATCATCGAGAACGCCATGGCGTGATAGCCGAAGATCGGCTTGCGCGCGAACACGGGCAGGATCTCGGAGGCGATGCCCATGGCGGGGAGGATCAGGATGTAGACCTCGGGGTGCCCGAAGTACCAGAACAGGTGCTGCCACAAGAGCGGCTCACCGCCTCCGCTCGGCCGGAACCAGCTCGTGCCCAGCGACCGATCGAAGAGCAGCATCGCCACGGCCGACGTCAGCACGGGGAGCGCGAGCAGGAGCAGGATGGCGGTGATGAACAGCGACCACACCACGAGCGGCATGCGGAACAGCTTCATGCCGGGCGCCCGCATGTTGACGATGGTCGTGATGTAGTTGATCGAGCCCATCATCGACGAGATACCGAGGACGAAGAGGCTGATGCACCAGAGGTTCTGGCCCCAGTTGACGCCGGTGTACTCCTTCACCGCCGACAGCGGCGCGTAGGAGGTCCAGCCCGCCGCGGCGTGCCCGCCCTCCACGAAGAAGCCCGACAGCATCAGGAGAGCGGCGGGGACGGCGGTCCAGAACGACAGCATGTTCAGCACGGGGAAGGCCATGTCGCGCGCGCCGATCATGAGCGGGATGCAGAAGTTGCCGAAGGCCCCGGCCAGGATGGGCATGACGACGAAGAAGATCATGATCGTGGCGTGCATGGTGAACGCCATGTTGTAGGTCGACGGCTCGAGGACGCCGCCCGTCTCCTTCAGGATCATGCTCATGCCGGGCACGGGCGTCTCGGGCCACGCGAGCTGCCATCGCACCATGAGCGCGAGCAGCCCGCCCAGGATGAGCATCGCCAGCCCCATGAAGAGGAACTGCCGGGCGATCATCTTGTGATCGGTCGAGAAGATGTAGGTGCGCACGAAGCCCGCGTGGTGCTCGGTGTGCGCGTGCCCGTGGGCGGTGGCGCTGGTGGCGCTCATGACTTGGTCTTCTCCCCTTCCTTGGCGGGCTCCGCGGCGGGAGCGGCGGCCTTCAGGTTCTCCGCCTCCCACTTGGCGTATTCCTCGGGGGTGTGCACGTACACCCAGCCCCGCATACCGGAGTGACCGAACCCGCACAGCTCGGCGCAGGGCCACTCGTACTTGCCCGGCTTGTTCGTGTCGAACCACGCGCCGATCTCGCGACCGGGCACGGCGTCCTGCTTGATGCGGAAGCTCGGCACGAAGAAGCTGTGGATGACGTCCTGCGACCTCAGGTTCACGCGGATCTTCTTGCCCACCGGCACGTGCATCTCGTCCAGGAACTTCTTATCGTCCTCGGTGCCGAACTTCCCGTCCGGTCCCGCGTACGCGACCTGCCAGTTGAACTGCTTGGCGGTGACCTCGATGGTGAGGTCGGTGGGGGGCATCTGCATCTTGATCTTCGACCAGGCCGGCACGCTGAGGAACGTCAGCACCACCAGGATGAGCGCGGGCACCACCGTCCACACGATCTCCAGGGTGGTGTTGCCGTGGGTGTACGTCGCCTTCCGTCCCGGGCGGTCCCGGTACATGACGAGGAAAGCGATGAGACACGCGAACACCAGAATGGCCGTGATGCCCGTGATCGCGTAGATCAGATGGAACAGCCAGTCGATGTCCTCGCCGTACGAGGTGACGTTCTCGGGCAACCACCAGTTGAGCATGCCGTTGGCAGTCCTTTCTGGACTGGGCTACTTCTTCATCTCGAAGGCGACCTTCGCCGTCTGCCCCGCCTTCACCTCGACGTCCTTCTCCTGCTTGCCGAGGGTCTCGTGCCACGCCTGGACCTTGTACTTCCCGGGCGGCACGTTCTCGATCTTGGTCACGCCATTGTTGTCGGTCACGCCGAAGTACGGATTCGGCATGACGGCGATCCAGCCGAGCATCCAGCTGTGCACGTCGCAGGTGATCTTGATGATCTCGGGCTTCTCGAACTTCTCCGACATCACCTTCTTGAACTTCGGCTGCGCCTTGTTGATGGAGGGGTTCGCCGTCGAGTAGGTGTGCAGGTTGTGGAGGATGTCGTCGGAGTTCTTGAAGTCCACCTCACCCGGCGTGGTGGCGGTGACATGCGGGATGAACTTGCAGCCGTGCTGGTCGACGGTGACCTTCTTCGCCGTGGGGGCGCCCTTCGCCTCGGGGACCGACACCACCGCGTTGGCGAGGCCCTTGTTACTCCCCACCGCGACCTTCTCGATCACGGCCTCCGTCCCGCACTTCTCGGTGTCCTTGTTCACCTTCACCTTGTCGACCTGCGGCGCGCCGCTGTACTTCACCTCGGCCTCGATCGTGCCGCCGCCCTGCGCGTCGACGCGCACGGGACGTCCGACCGACATCGCCACGGTCACCACCAGAGCCAGCGCCAGTGCCGCTCCCACGAGCTTCCGCATCGTTCTTGCTCCTTCCGGGTTTCGACTCAACACGCACGAGCGGGCGCGCACGGGCGCGCCCGGGACTCTGCCTCGATTACGTCCGCCGATTCGCCGCTCGCACGACGAGAACCATCGCCGCCAGCGTCAGGAGTGCCACGACAGGGGGAATCACGAAACGGCGGTTCGACTGCGGCTCCTCGAGGCGCAGATAGTACCACGACGTCAGCGACATCTTCGGGCCCGTCTCCCCTGCTCCGCCGTCCCACGCCTGCAACGCGACGGGCGTGAACACCGCGGGCCGGAACGTCGCACGCGTCTCGCTCTTCGCGGCGAGGGGCCGCTTGATGACGAGCCGGTACTGACCGTTCGCGTACACCGCCTTGCCGGTCGCTTCGCTGCCGTCGAGCGCGGTGACCTTCGCCGGACCATTCGCGTTGGCCTCGCCCACGCCCTTGCCGTTCTCCCAGCGCAGCAGGTACACCGCGTCCGAGCCGTCGCCCATCAGGAAGTACGGGCGCTCGGTGGTGGCGGGCGGCGGGCCGGGCGGGAACTGCAGCGACACCGCGTCGGCGAACACGTCCTTGCCGTCGGGAGCGGACTGGTTGGGGTCGTCCCACGTGAGGTGGAACGCGATCTCCTTGTCGTTGTACACCGCGCGCAGCGCGATGAGGTCGACCGACGGGTTGAAGTTGCGCGGATCCATGATGACCTGCCCCATGAGCAGGACGTTCTGGGCCGCGCGTTTCGTCCAGAACTCCGCGTTCGGATCCTCCGGGATCGCGTCGCTCACCGAGGTCACCGTCAACAGCGTGGCCGGAGTGGGCGCGTCCGGCCCGAGCGAGGCGATGAAGTTCGTCAGGTGCCAGATGTCCTCCGGCTTCTCGACGCTGTCGATGAAGGCCGGCATCGGTGTGCCGAGCACGCCCGTGGCGAGACGCGTCGCGATGTCCTGCCGCGAGCCGCCGCCGCGGAAATTCCAGCGCTTCGTGAGGTTGGCCGGCTTGACCGGATGACCCCACTCGTCCTTGAGCTCGGGCCGCGACGGGCCGTCGGCGCGTCCCTCCGCGCCGTGACACTTATTGCACTCGATCGCCTCGAACATCTCCTTGCCGCGCTTGATCGACGCCTCCGAGGAGGCCACCTCCTTCGGCAGCTCCTGCTTCTTCGGCGCCTCCTTGAACTTGTCCCCCGCGAACGACTTCACGTAGGCGACGAGATTCCACCGGTCCTTGTCCGGCAAAACGTCCCACCCCGGCATCGAGGTTCCCGGCATCCCATGCGTGATGACATTGAAGATGTCCTGATCCGTCGGAATCTTGTTCGCCGTCGACCGGATCTTGTAGATCCCCGAGGTGAAATCCCGCGGCTTCGGATCGAGCCTCTCCGCCCCCGGCCCCTTGCCGTCCCCCTTCTCGCCATGGCACAAGAGGCACTTCCGCTCGTACACGGCCTTCCCCGCATTCGCATCTCCGGCCTGAGCGAACGCGGTGGAGGCGGCGACGAAGACGGCCGCCAGGGCGAGGAGAACGGTCCAGATGCCAGGCGGCGCCTGAGTACGCGACTGAGGCGTACGCCGCAGGGAGCGCCGAAGGCGCCAACGACGCAGACGGGCCGTTCGCGTCGCCCTAGTGCGTCTCATGCGCGGTCTCCCACCGCCGCGGCTGCTGCCCCGTCGCGTCGTACAGGTACATGATCACCTGCCAGATCTGCTCCTCGGTGAGGCGGTCTTCCCACGCCGGCATCACCGAGTTCCACGGCGTCGATTCCTTCGGCAGTCCGGGACCGCCCTTCGCGATGCGCCAGAAGAGATAGGCCTCCTGCAGCATCGCGATCGTGCCTGGGTCCTGGAAGTTCGCGGGGGGAGGATTGAAGCCGCGCGCGAAGTGGCCGCGCCCGTCCAGGTTGTCGCCGTGGCAGTAGATGCAGTTCTGGATGTACACCGCGCCTCCCGCCGCGACGTGCGACTTGTACGCCGCCTGGTCCTTGCGGAGCGGGTTGTCGACGCCCGCGATGTTGATCTCCTTGCCGCGGAACTGGATGGACGCCGGCGGCGCCGGATGCACCGCGCGCAGCTCCGGCGGCGCCTGCGGCTTGGCGGCGGCCTGCGTGTACGCGTAGTAGCCGAGCAGGAGCGGGATGACGATCATGAGCGCCAGACGCAGCGCGCGCCGTCGGGGGTCGGTGAGCGTCGTCCAGATCGGAGTGATGAAGCTCCGCCACGAATCGGCGTCCGACGAGACGAACACCACGAGCGCGAGCGTGATGATCGTCATGTAGAGCGACAGCACGCTCCACGGCGCGGGCGGACGGATGCCGAAGCGCAGCACCGCGAAGGCGACGACGAAGATGATGACCGCCTGCGTGAAGCGGGAGCGGAGCAGCCTCATTTGAGCGTGAGGAGGAAGGCCACGACGTCGACGTACTCCTTGGCCGTGAGCGTCTGACCGAAGGTCTGCGGCATGACGCCCGGCGGGAAGCCTGCCACCGTGCCCATGCCCTTGGGATCGAGGATCTTCTTCATGATGTAGTCGGGCGTCTGGATCTTGGAGATCTGCGACAGGTCGGGGCCGACGGGCGAGGCGCCGATCTTGCCTGCCTTGTGACACGCGATGCAGCCCGCCTTGCCCTGGAAGAGCGCCTCACCGGCCTTCGCATCGCCCGGGATCTTGACCTCCGCCACGGCTGCGCCGCCACCCGCGGGCGCGCCCGCCGTCTTCGGGATGTCGTCGAGCTTGACGTCGACGGTGCCGCCCTGCGACTCCAGGAACGCCGTCAGCGCCCACAGCTCCGAGCGATTCAAGCCGATGGGCGGCTTGTCCACGGCGGGCATGATCGGCGGATAGCCTTCCACGATGTACGCGGTGGGTGTGAGCAACGACTCGATGATGTACTGCTTGGCGCTCATCCCGGGCTTCGTCTTGGCCGCCCGCGCGCCGACGCCGGCGAGGTCGGGCGCGCGCGTTCCCTTCTGCCCGATGCGGTGGCAGATCTCGCACGTGCCCTTGGTGTGATAGATCTCCTCGCCCGCCTTCACCAGCTGCGCCGGAGTGACGTTGCCGCCCTCGAGCGACAGCTCCTGGGGCGGCTTCGACTCGATCTGGGGAATCGAGTTGGCGAACCACGAGTAGGCGCCCATCACGACGACGGAGAAGACGGTGGCCTTGAGGGGCGTCGGGATCCGCATCTACGAGCGGTCGCTGCCGCCGGCGATCGCCGGCGCGGGAGCGTGGGCGTGGGCGCCCTCCGTTCCCTTCTCGCTCAGGCCCCCGAGCCAGAAGATGAAGAGCACGAGGGCGAAGAACGCGATGGTCACGACGGTGATGACGTTGGCCGCGTAGCCGATGGCCGGCGTCACCGCGTCGACCGAGGTGTCGCGCACCACGCCGTAGACGTGCCAGTGCTGGCGGATGCCGGAGCGCGCAAAGCCCATCAGCCCCATCAGCCAGGTGAACGTCACGGCGAGCAGGATCAGCACGTACTGCGAGCGCGGCGCGATCGTGCCCCACCGGATGGCGCCGGTGGAGCGCGCGCCCTTGAACATCGGGATGTCGATGGCCATGACGACGACGATGGCGCCGAGCACGGCGGCCACCTGGTAGACGGAGAAGCCGATGCGGACGAGCGACTCGACGAAGTAGCCGTACACGCCGTAGAACACCACGATGATCGCGGCGACCGCGAAGGCGGCCCACTGCACGGCCATGCCCGTCTTGGCCCACGAGCGCGTCGGGATCTTGTTGGCGCGTCGGTAGAGCACGAAGGACAGGAACGTGGTGAGGATCATGAGGTTCACCACGGTGTTCTTGGCCGACATCACGCCGAAGAAGCCGAGGAACGGATGGTGCGTGCCGCCCATCGCGCGGGCCTCGTCGAGCGTGATGACCATGCTGCGCGGGGTGGCCCACACCATGAACCCGACCGTCAGCACGATCAGCATGGGCGGGACGAACTTGCGATAGCGCTCGGAGCCCGGGATGCGCTCCATGCCGAGCCACAGGTAGTAGTTCGAGCCGAGGAAGAGAACGCCGATGAGGATGGCCTGGATGATCCAGAGCCACGACATGAAGCCGCCCATCATCGTGATGCCCATCGTCTGATTGAAGGCGTAGATCTCGCGGCCGAGGTAGTAGCCCGCGAATGGCAGCACGATGAAGGCGGACAGCGCGACGAAGTTGCCGATGTAGCCCATCCAGTCGTAGCGCGCGCGCTCCTCGTCGGTCTTCGCGCCGAGGAAGCGGAACGCCGCGTACGCGCCCGCGATGGTGCCGCCGAACACGATGTTGGCGATCAGGCGATGGATGTTGATGGGCATCCAGGTCGGGTTCGCCATCGCGGCCCACACGCTGCCCTTCAGGCCGCCCGCCTCCGTGATGCCCGAGGGCGAGATCATGAACGTCACCCACGAGTTCGCCACGAGCAGGATCGCCGTCCCGAACAGATTCGAGAGGATGCCGAGGCCGACGTGAATCCACTTCCGCGATCCCGAGAGCCAGTCCCAGCCGTAGTACCAGAGGTAGACGGTGAAGGTCTCCGCGAAGAACAGCAGCGCGTAGATCCAGTACGTGGTGAAGAAGATGTTGCTCATGAAGTTCCAGAACCGCGGGTAGTAGCCGATGAACAGGAAGAGGAGGAGGGCGCCGAGCAGCGCCGTGGTGGAGAATGCCGCGAAGGTGAGCTTCACGAGCTCGTGCGAGAGCCAGTCGTAGCGCGCCTCCCCCGTGCGCCAGCCCATCACCTCGATGATGACGGCGAAGATCGGCACCCCGAGGATGAACGCGGCGAAGTTCAGATGGAGCTGCGCGACGGCCCAGACGGCGAGACGCGAGCCGAGGACGGGAAACGCGCGGTACGCCGGCTCCTTCGGCGCCTCCTGCGCGACCGCGGGAAGCGCGCCGGCCACCACGACGACGAGCACGACGAGGAGAAGAGCGAGTCGGACCAGCGAGCGCCGGTGATCCGAGTGCTGCGCGACGTTGGACGACCTCACCGAAGACGACCTCGCGATAGACGTGCTTGTTCTCTCAGTCACATGCGCCGACCAGCCGCTACTTTATGCAAAGGCGTTGATGTGTCAAGGGAAAAGAGGCCCGGCAAGTTTGACACGCTCGGGTCCGGACGCTACGCTTTCGACGGGACGATCGCCCATGAAACCCCGGTTCAGCCAGCGCATCCAGTTCTCCCTTGCCTACGTGCTCGTGGCGGCCGTGGTGCTGTCGTTCTTGCAGTCGTGGCTCCTGGCCCCCCGCTCCGTCGAGCTTCCCATGTCGCGGTTCCTCGAGCTCCTGCGCGAGGGCAAGGTCGAAAGAGTGGCGCTGACCGAGCGCGAGATCCGCGGCATCGCGAAGCCGGGCGCGCTGCCCACGCCCCAGAACGCGCCCGGTGACCGCCTTCGTCAGATCCTCGGCTCCGACGAGGAAATCCGCGTCTTCACCGTCACGCGGATCCCCGCCCTCGACGAGCAGTGGCTGATCCCGGAGCTCGAGAAGAACCACGTCGAGTTCTCCGGGCGCATCGAGACGACGTTCTGGAAGGACCTGCTCTTCGGCTGGGTGATCCCGCTCGCCGTGATGGTCGGCATCTGGATGTTCATCATGCGGCGCGTCGGCGGCGGCCCCACGCAGGCCCTGTCGTTCGGGCGATCGAAGCACAAGATCTACGACCGCAAGGAGCTCAAGACGACGTTCACCGACGTGGCCGGCGTCGACGAGGCCAAGGCCGAGCTCGTCGAGGTGGTCGACTTCCTCAAGAACCCCAAGAAGTACCAGCGCCTCGGCGGCCGCCTGCCCAAGGGCGTGCTGCTCGTCGGTCCGCCCGGCACGGGCAAGACGCTGCTCGCGCGCGCGGTGGCCGGCGAGGCCGACGTGCCGTTCTTCACGCTGTCGGGCTCGGAGTTCGTCGAGATGTTCGTCGGCGTGGGGGCGGCGCGGGTGCGGGACCTCTTCGAGCAGGCGAAGGAGAAGGCGCCCTGCATCATCTTCATCGACGAGCTCGACGCCATCGGCAAGTCGCGCGCGGGCAACACGGGCTTCGTGGGTGGACATGACGAGCGCGAGCAGACGCTGAACCAGCTTCTCGCGGAGATGGACGGCTTCGACTCATCGAAGGGCGTCATCATCATGGCCGCCACGAACCGTCCCGAGGTTCTCGACCAGGCGCTGCTCCGACCCGGTCGCTTCGATCGTCAGGTCGTGGTCGACAAGCCGGACCTCCGCGGCCGGGAGGCGATCCTCCGCCTGCACGCGCGCGCGGTCGTGCTCGCGCCCAACATCGATCTCGCCGTCATCGCCGCGCGCACGCCGGGATTCGCCGGCGCCGAGCTGGCCAACATCGTCAACGAGGCCGCGCTGCTCGCCGCGCGCAAGGAGAAGGCCGCCGTCGACATGGCGGACTTCGAGGAAGCCATCGACCGCGTGGTCGCCGGCCTCGAGAAGCGAAGCCGCGTGCTCTCCGAGAAGGAGCGCGATATCGTGGCGCATCACGAGATGGGCCACGCCCTCGTGGCGACGAGCGTCAGCCATGCCGATCCTGTCCACAAGGTCACGATCATCCCGCGCGGCATCGGCGCCCTCGGCATGACGTACCAGCTGCCCACCGAGGAGCGCTTCCTCATGACCCGCAGCGAGCTCGAGGACCGGATCGCCGTCATGCTCGGCGGGCGCGTGGCGGAGGAGCTGGTCTACGGTGAGATCTCGACGGGCGCCCACAACGATCTGGAACGCGCGACCGAGCTGGCGCGTCTCATGGTGACGAAGTACGGGATGTCCGAGCGTCTGGGCCTCGCGACGTACGGCGAGCGTTCGCCGCTCTTCCTGAAGGGCAGCGGCATGGGCGGCGACCGCGACTACAGCGAGGAGACGGCGCGCACCATCGACGAGGAGCTCCGCGCCATCCTCGACCGCACGCACGATCGCGTGCGTGGCCTGCTCACGACCAAGAAGGCGATCCTCGTGTCGGCGGCGGAAGCGCTGAAGCGCACGGAGACTCTGGAGGGCGATCGCCTGCGGCGCGCGCTGGCGGGCGAGACGGTGGAGACATCGGCATGATGCAGCTCAAGCGCAGGACCTTCGTGGTGGCCCTCGCGGTGGCGGTGCTCCTCGGCGCCGGGCTCGGCGCGTTCACGCTCGGCCGGGCCGAGCTCCGACGTCCCGTCGTGGTCGCCCAGGCCCCGCCGATCCCCGACGCGCCCGTCCTGCCCGTCCAGATGCCGCTCACGACGGGGACGTTCGCCAAGGTCGCCGAGCTGATCAAGCCCGCCGTCATCAACATCAACACGGTGTCCCGCTCGGGTGGCGGTGGTGGCATGCAGGGACGGACGCCGTTCGAGGAGTTCTTCGGCGAGGAGTTCTTCCGCCGCTTCTTCGGCGACGCGCCCGAGCGCATCCCCCAGCGGAGCCTCGGCTCGGGCGTCATCGTGGATCCGTCGGGGATCGCGCTCACCAACGCCCACGTCGTCGACAAGGCGACAGACATCGACGTGATCACCCTCGACGGCAAGAAGCACAAGGCCAAGGTGCTGGGCGCCGACAAGAAGACGGACCTCGCCGTGCTGAAGCTCGACGACGGCAAGGAGCGCTTCTCGTACGCGCGGCTCGGCGATTCCGACAGGATGCAGGTCGGCGACTGGGTGATCGCGGTGGGCTCGCCGTTCGGCCTGCAGTCGACCGTCACCGCGGGCATCGTGAGCGCCAAGGCGCGGCAGATCGGCGCGGGGCCGTTCGACGACTTCATCCAGACGGACGCCGCCATCAATCCCGGCAACTCCGGCGGTCCGCTCGTCAACATGCAGGGCGAGGTCATCGGCATCAACACCGCGATCGTCGCGGGCGGTTCGGGCATCGGCTTCGCGATCCCGTCCAACATGGCGCGGAAGATCTACACCGAGCTCCAGGCCAAGGGCCGTGTCACGCGCGGCTGGCTCGGTGTGTCGATCCAGCCGCTCACGCCCGAGCTGGCGAAGTCGTTCGGCGCGAAGGACACCAAAGGCGTCCTGCTCTCCGAGGTGATGCCTGACAGCCCCGCCGCCAAGAGCGGCCTGAAGCAGGGCGACATCCTGACGGAGTTCGACGGCAAGAAGGTCGAGGCGCCCGCGGACCTGCAGCGCGCGGTCGGTCTCTCGAGTCCCGGACACAGCGCCAAGGCGAAGGTGTGGCGTGACCAGGCCGAGAAGACCGTTGAGATCAAGATCGGTGAGGCGCCGGAAGAGCGCGAGGCGCAGCAGCGCGGCGGCAACGGCGGTTCGCGCGCCACCGGCATGCTGGGCGTCGACGTCGAGGCCATCACGCCGGCGATCGCGGCGCAGCTCAACCTGCGCTCGACCGAGGGCGTCATCGTCCGCCGCGTCGAGGACGGCAGCGCGGCGGCCGAGGCTGGCATCCAGCGCGGCGACGTGATCCGTGAGATCAATCGCCAGCGCGTGAAGGGCGTCGGCGACTACGAGCGGCTGACCAAGGACGTCAAGGACGGCGATCGCATCACGATGCTGCTGCAGCGCGGTCAGTACTCGCAGTACGTGGCGTTCACCGTCGGGCGAGGATGACGAGCGCGTACGAGGTCAGCGCGCAGCGAATCCAGAAGTTCCGGTCTCTCGTCAGCAATCCCGACACCCTGGCGCCCATCGCCCGGCTCGTCGAGATGCACGTCGTCTCGGTCGACGCCGGTCACGTGCGGCTTCGCTACGCCGTCAAGCCGGAGTTCATGCACCCGGGTCAGGCGGTGCAGGGCGGCATCGTCACGGTGTACGCCGACATGGCGATGGCCATGGCCGGACAGACGCTGTGCGCCGACGGCGAGTTCCTCGCCACCAGTCAGCTGTCGATCTCATTTCTTGCGCCGATCCGGCGGGGACCGGTCTTCGCCGACGGAACCGTCGCACGGAAGGGCCGCTCCTTGTACTTCCTCGAAGCCGTCGTAACCGACCCCGACGGCGCCGCGATGGCCCGGGCCACCTCCGTCGGCGTCGCGATCCCAAGCCCCAAAGCCTGACAGAGCCAGCAGTTCGGCGGCTCTCCTCGCTCTTTTCTTGCCGCGAGGCTGAGCCTGACAGACTCAATTTACCTGCTATACTCCTTGTAGATGGCTGTCGAGTTCAAGGACTATTACAAGATCCTCGGGGTCGACCGGAAGGCTGACGCGAAGACCATCAAGTCGGCCTACCGGAAGCTGGCCCGCAAGTACCACCCGGACGTGACGAAGGGCAAGGACACCGACCGCTTCAAGGAGATCAGCGAAGCGTACGAGGTCCTGTCCGACCCGGAGAAACGCCAGCGCTACGACACGCTCGGTCCTGACTGGCAGCGGTACGCACAGGCGCCTCCAGGCGGCGGTCACGGCCCGTTCACGGGCCAGGGTCCGGGTCCCGGCGGCTTCCACGTCGAGTACGGACCGGAAGGCGGCGGCGATTTCTCCGACTTCTTCCGGACGATCTTCGGCGACCTGGGCGGCGCGCGGGGCGGCCGCGGCGGGCGCAGCAGCGGCGGACGCGGCATCAACATCGAGGATCTCTTCGGCGGCGCCGAGGGTCGCGCGCCATCGCGCGGCCAGGACGTCGAGGCGCAGGTCGAGATCTCGCTCGAGGAAGCCTTCAGCGGAACCCGGCGCACGTTCGCGATGGAGCTCGACGAGCCATGCCCGACGTGCCACGGCTCCGGCAACGTGAACGGCAAGCCGTGCTCGACGTGCGGCGGCACCGGCTGGCAGCGCGCGCGCCGCCAGGTCGACGTGAAGGTGCCGGCCGGCGTGCGCACGGGACAGCGCGTGCGCGTGAGCGGCGAAGGCGGAGCGAGCGGGGGTCGCCGCGGCGACCTCTATCTCGGCGTGACGGTCGCGCCGCATCCGCTGTTCGAGCGAAAGGGCGACGACCTCGTGGTCGAGGTGCCGATCACCGCGCCCGAGGCCGCCCTGGGCGTGACGATCGACGTCCCCACGCTCAAGGGCAAGGTCACGATGAAGATCCCGGCCGGCACGTCGAGCGGACGGACCTTCCGCCTGCCCGGCTACGGGATGCCGAAGGTCAAGGGCGGTGGCGCGGGCAACGAGCTGGTGAAGGTCAAGATCGTGCTGCCGACGTTGCTCACGGATCAGGAACGGGCACTCTACGAGCAGCTCAAGGCGCTGCGGAACGACAACCCGCGCGCATATCAACGGTAGGAAGGGGACAGGACACAGCAATGCGAATGGACAAGCTCACCGTCAAAGCCCAGGAGGCGCTGCAAGCGGCGCAGTCCCTGGCGGACCAGCGCGACCACCAGGCGCTGGAGCCCGAGCACCTGCTCGTCGCGCTCCTGCAGCAGCGGGAGGGCGTGGTGGGACCGCTCCTCGCCAAGCTCGGCGCGCGGGCGGACACGCTGCAGCGTGAGCTCGAAGCCGAGCTGGACCGTGTCCCCAAGGTGCGCGGCGGCAGCGGTCAGTACCTGGGCGAGCGTCTGCGCACCGCCCTCGATCGCGCACAGAGCGAGGCGGAGCGACTGAAGGACGAGTACGTCTCCACCGAGCACCTGCTGATCGCGCTGGCGCAGGACCGGAACGGCGCCGCCGGTCGCATGCTGGCCGCCAACGGCGTCACGGCGGAAGGGATCTATCGCGCGCTCACGGACGTGCGCGGCACCCAGCGCGTGACCGACCAGAATCCCGAGGACAAGTACCAGGCGCTCCAGCGCTACGCGAAGGACCTGACCGATCTCGCGCGCAAGTCGAAGCTCGACCCGGTGATCGGGCGCGACGAGGAGATCCGGCGCGTCGTGCAGGTGCTGTCGCGTCGCACGAAGAACAACCCGGTCCTCATCGGCGAGCCGGGCGTGGGCAAGACCGCCATCGTGGAAGGTCTCGCCCAGCGCATCGTGGCGGGCGACGTGCCGGAGAGCCTCAAGAACAAGCGGCTCGTGGCCCTCGACATCGGCGCGATGGTGGCGGGCTCGAAGTACCGCGGCGAGTTCGAGGACCGGCAGAAAGCCGTCCTGAAGGAGATCACGGAGTCCGAGGGCCAGATCATCTGCTTCATCGACGAGCTGCACACGCTGGTGGGCGCCGGCGCCGCCGAGGGCGCCGTGGACGCCGCCAACATGCTGAAGCCGGCGCTGGCCCGCGGCGAGCTTCGCTGCATCGGCGCCACCACCCTCGACGAGTACCGCAAGCACATCGAGAAGGACGCCGCGCTCGAACGCCGGTTCCAGCAGGTGTTCGTGGGCCAGCCGAGCGTCGACGACACGGTCGCGATCCTGCGTGGCCTGAAGGAGCGCTACGA
>JBKPPN010000198.1:0-6160 GCA_046733575.1 Candidatus Methylomirabilota bacterium
ACTTCATGACCACGCGGCCCGGGACGTTCCGACGCGACCAGTTCGCGTTCCTTCAGAGTCACGGGATGACGATCGTGGGCGGCACGCGCCAGGGTCTGGGCGCGCTGGACCGTCTCGCGCGCTGGAACACCCCGCTGGCGCCGCCTCGCGCGTGCCGCGCCGCGGGCGGACGCGTGAGCGCGCTGCTCGCGGGAGGCACGCGATCGACCATCCACGAGGGCGACGCGACCGGTTGTCTCGCCGAGAGCGGCGTGGCCGTCGCGCGCGCCCGGCAGGTCGCGACGCTCGACGACGCGCGGACCGCCGCCACCGCGATCGGCTATCCCGTCGTGCTGAAGGTCGTCTCCGACGCCATCCCGCACCGATCCGACCTCGGCCTCATCGCCGTCGGCTTGCGCGACGAGCGCGAGCTGACCACGGCGTGGCACGACCTCGCACAGCGCCTCGACGCCGGCGGTCGGCGTGCGGCCGTCGCGGGCTTCCTGGTGCAGGAAATGGCCCGCGGCGGCGTCGAGGTGCTCGTCGGCGTGACCCGCGATCCCGACTTCGGTCTCGTGCTGGCCTTCGGCGCCGGCGGCGTGCTGGTCGAGACGCTGCGCGACGTCGCGCTCCGGACGCTGCCCCTCCGCGAGGACGAGGCGGCGGAGATGATCGCGGAGACGCGCGTCGCGGCGCTGCTGGGCGGCGTGCGCGGCCGTCCGCCCGCCGACCTGACCGCGCTGACGCGCACCCTGGAGGCGATCGCCGACTTCGCCTGGGCCGAGCGCGAGAGCATCGACGAGATCGACGTGAACCCCATCGTGGTGCGCCCGTCGGGTCAGGGCTGCGTCGTCGTCGACGCGCTCATCGTCCCGCGCCGCCACCAGCCAGGAGCGTGAGGCATGAGCGACGTCGTCACGTACACGATCGACGGCCCCGTGGCCGTCGTCACCCTGAACCGACCGGACAAGCTGAACGCGATCGACCACGACGTACGCAGCGGGATCGCGGGACGCCTGCGCGAGGCTGACGCCGATCCGAGCGTGAGCGTCGTGGTGCTGCGCGGCGAGGGGAGGAGCTTCTGCGTCGGCTACGACATCTCGCCGCATCCCGAGCGCGCGGCGTGGCGGCACGACGCCCTCCGCTGGCACGCCTCGCTCACCGAGGACGTCACCATGGAGATGACGCCCTGGGACGTGAACAAGCCGGTCATCGCGAGCGTCCAGGGCCACTGTCTGGGCGGCGGCTGCGAGCTCGCCATGCTGTGCGATCTCACGATCTGCGCCGACAACGCGCTGTTCGGCGAGCCGGAGATCCGCTTCTCCAACGTGGGTCCCGCGCTGGTCATGCCATTCGTGATCGGCATCAAGCGCGCGCGCGAGCTGCTCTACATGGGCGACATGATCGACGCCAAGACCGCCCACGAGATCGGCATGGTCAACCGCGTGGTGCCGCTCGCCGACCTGCCCTCGGCCACCATGAAGCTGGCGCGTCGCATGGCCCTCATCGCGCCGGAGTCGCTGCAGTTCACCAAGCTCGCCACGCGACGCGGGGCCGAGGCGGCCGGCTTCCGCAACGCCATCCTGGCCGGTCTCGACGTGGTGGCGCCGCTCTACGCGGCGAAGACGGCGGTCGGGATGAGGTTCCAGGAGATCAAGGAGAAGGAGGGCCTCGGCGCCGCGCTCAAGTGGCGCGCGGCGCAGTTCGCGCAGGAGTGACGGGCGCCGGCTACCTGACCCTGCAGCGGCTCGTCAAGTCATACGACGGCCGCACGGACGTCGTCGATGGCATCGACCTCGCCATCGCGCGCGGCGAGTTCGTCACCCTGCTCGGGCCGAGCGGCTCGGGGAAGACGACCACGCTCATGATGATCGCGGGCTTCGAGCAGCCCACCGAGGGCGCCATCCTGCTCGACGGCCGCGACCTCACTGACCGTCCCGCATACCGCCGCAACATCGGCGTGGTCTTCCAGAGCTACGCGCTGTTTCCTCACATGACGGCCCGGCGGAACGTCGAGTTTCCCCTGCTCATGCGCCACGTCGACCCGCGCGCGATCGCCACGCGCGTCGACCGCGCCCTCGACCTCGTGGGCCTGCGCGCGTTCGGGCACCACCATCCGCGTCAGCTCTCGGGCGGTCAGCAGCAGCGCGTGGCGCTGGCCCGTGCGCTGGTGTTCGAGCCCGACGTGCTCCTGCTCGACGAGCCTCTCGGGGCACTGGACAAGAACCTGCGCGAGCAGATGCAGGTCGAGATCACGCGGATCCACCGCGCCGTCGGCATCACGACGATCTACGTCACCCACGACCAGACCGAGGCCATGACGATGTCGGACCGCGTGGTGGTGATGAACCACGGCAAGATCGAGCAGGCCGCTCCGCCGCTCACCGTCTACGAGCGGCCCGCCACCCGGTTCGTGGCGGAGTTCGTGGGCGACAGCAACGTCGTGCCGGCCGAGCTCGAGTCCGCCGGGCGCGTCCGCCTGCCCGGCCTGCGCATCACCGTCAACGTGCCGGATGCACCCGCCGGCGCCGTCCACGCGCTGATCCGTCCCGAGCGCATCCGCCTGCTCACGCCCGGCACACCGCGCGAGGGTGTCATCGTCGTCCCCATGAAGATCGCGAGCTCGACGCACTTCGGCGACAGCGTGCTCCTCACCGGCACCGCGGGCACGGAGACGCTGCGCGTGCGCGTGCCCGACGGACGCGTGCGCGTCGGCGAGGGCGACGAGGTCCAGGTGGGCTGGAGCGCCGACGATATCCATCTGATCGGAGGAGAGTGATGGAGCTCAATCTCAAGGACAAGGTCGCGCTCATCACCGGGGCCACGCGCGGCATCGCCGCCGACATCGCGCTCGGCTTCGCGGAGGAGGGCGCGCGGGTCGCCATCTGCGCCCGCACCAAGGCCGACCTCGACGCCAAGGCCGCCGAGCTCACCAGGGCCACCGGCGCCCGCGTCATCGGCATTCCCGCGGACCTCAGCAGGCGCGACGAGCCGGACCGGCTCGTGGGCGAGGTGATGAAGGCGTTCGGCCGGATCGACGTGCTCGTGAACAGCGCCGGCGTCGCGCCCGGCGGCACCGTCGAGACGCTGAGCGACGACGACTGGCAGCGCGGCATCGACCTGAAGCTGATGGGGCTCGTGCGGTGCACGCGCGCGGTGATCCCCATCATGCGCCGGCAGGGCGGCGGTCGCATCGTCAACGTGGTGGGCAACGACGGCGTGAAGTGCGCGTTCTGGGAGATCGTGCCCGCGATCTGCTGCGCGGCCGAGAAGATCTTCACGGAAACCATCGCCGAGCAGTACGGCCCGGAAGGGATCTACGTGAACGCCGTCAATCCCGGTCCCGTGCAGACCACGCTCATGCACGGGCTCTTCGAGCTGGTGGCGAAGAAGCAGGGCCTCACGGTGCAGCAAGTGATCGACGCCCACGTGGAGAGCATCCCGCTGAAGCTCCGGCGCATCGCGGATCCCCGCGAGGTGACCAACTGCGTGCTCTTCCTCGCCTCCGACTGTGCCAGCTTCGTCAACGGCGTCTCCATCAACGTCGACGGCGGCCAGATGAAGCCGGTGCTCTCGCGTCTGGTCTACGGGAGTGCCGCGAAGGGTTAGCCCGACGAGGACACGACGCGCAAGACGTCGCGGAGCGCCTCGGGATCGACCGGCTTGACCATGAAGGCGTCGAAGCCGGAGGCGAGGGCGCGCGCGCGATCCTCGGGCTGGCCGTAGCCCGTCAGGGCCACGAGGTACGGACGCCGGCCCGTCACCGCACGGAGGCGACGCGCGACCTCGTAGCCGTCGATGCCGGGCAGGCCGACGTCGACGAGGGCCAGGTGCGGACGCTCGCCCAGCGCGAGATCGATGCCCTCGCGTCCGTCGCTTGCCTCCAGCACCTGATGCCCGTCGAGGGTCAGGGCGAGCCGGAGCGCCTCGCGCGCATCCTCGTTGTCCTCCACGATCAGCACGCGGCGCGTGGCCAGCGCGGGTGACGCATGGCGGACGGGGGGCGCGACGGCGGGAGCCACCGCGACAGGAAGCCGGACACGGAACGTGCTGCCCTGCCCGACGCCCGGACTGGTCACGTCGACGTGGCCGCCGTGCAGCTCCACGATCCGCCGCACCAGCGTGAGTCCCACGCCGAGGCCGCCCTGCGCGCGGTCGAGCCCGCGCTCGCCCTGCACGAACAGATCGAACACGTGCCCGCGCAGCGCGGGCGCGATGCCGACGCCGGTGTCCTCCACGGCGAGCACGACGCGATCGCCGTCGCGCGTGAGCCGCACGTGGATCTTGCCGCGCGCGGGCGTGTACTTCACCGCGTTCACGAGCAGGTTCGTGATCACCTGCTCCAGACGTCCGGCGTCGCCTTCCACCCACAGCGGCGCCAGCTGCAGGCTGACGTCGTGGCGCTCGAACTGTCCCGATGCGGTGAGCGCGCTCACGCAGTTCCCCACGCAGTCGGCCAGGCTCACGGGCCGGCGCTCGATGATGATCTTGCCCGTGGTGACGCGGGCGACGTCGAGGAGATCGTCGACCACGCGCACGAGGCGGCTCACCTGTCGCCCGATGATGCCCCGCGCGGCATCCGCGCGATCGTCGCCACCGCCGAGCCGATCGAGCACGGTGACCGCGCTGGAGATGGCGGCGAGCGGATTGCGCAGCTCGTGGCTGAGCATGGCGAGGAACTGATCCTTGGCGCGGTTGGCCGCCTCCGATTCCGCGAGGGCCAGGCTCTCGCGCGCGAACAGCTGGGCGTTGCGGATGGCGAGCGCGGCTTGGTCCGCGAACGCCTGCAGCACCCCGATCTCGGCATCGCTGAAGGTGCGCTCGTCCGAGTACGCCACGGACAGCGCGCCCATCACCTCGCCGCGCGCGTGCAGCGGCACCGCGAGCACCGCGCGGTGGCCGGCGCTCGCGAGACGCCGCCGGAAGTCGTCGGGAAGGTCGACCGTGTCGTCCGTGGTGATGTCGCGCGACCACACGGCGCGGCGCTGCTCCATGGCGCGCGTGACGATCCCCGTGCCGGCCGGCAGCACGTAGCCGACCTGCAGGCCCTCCAGCTGCTTGCCCGCAATGGCGACGCAGCGCAAGGCGCCGTCCGGCTCGCGGAGGCGGAGCACGGCCGTGACCGCCTCCAGCGCGTCGCGCACGCTCAGCACGACACGCTCGGCCACCGCGCTCGGGTCGAGGCTCTCCGTCAGCGTGCGGGCGGTGCGGGCCAGCTCGTCGCCCTGCCGTCGCAGGCGCTCGTGCTCGCGCTGCACCCGGCGCTGCGCCGTGACGTCGCGGGCGATGGTCGACACGCCCACGATCGTCCCGTCGGGATCGTTGATGGGCGACACGGTCAAGGCGATCTCGACGGGGTCGCCGTCCTTGCGACGGCGCACGGTGTCGTACTGCTCGACGGTCTCGCCGCGGCGCAGCCGCTCGCGGACGCTGCGCTCCTCCTCGATGCAGCGCGCGGGGATGATGAGCGTGATGGATTGCCCGATGGCCTCCGCCGCCGTGTACCCGAACATCCGCTCCGCGGCGGGGTTCCAGGAGCTGATCACGCCGTCCAGCGACTTCCCGATGATGGCGTCGTCCGACGAGTAGACGATCGCGGCAAGATGCTGCTGCTCGACAGGATGCAACATACGGAACATGCAGTCTAGGCCGCGCCCCGACCGACCGCAACACATCGGTCGGTCGCGCGGTGGCGGCAGCTCGTGTTGCAGCGAGAATACGGGCCGCTGCCGCCACCCTGCCTCAGGAACTTAGGACCGCCGCATCGACACGCCCCAGGCGAGTGGAACATGGCCTGGCGTGTCGTCCTATCCGGATCAGTGCAAGCCGCCGCGAACGACAATCACGCTCAGCCCGCCAACCGTAGCGGTGGTGCTGCCGACCCCCCTGGAGGGGCCGAAGAAGTTGACGATGAACACGAGGCGCCCGACTTGCAGTGGCTCCGTGGTGGATGTAGAGGACCAGTAAGGGAGGCCGGACAGCGTGAAGGTGTTGTCCCCTCCCACTATAGGTGGGTAGCTCCCGAAATCCATCAGGCTGAGCAGCTCCCTGATGTTCGGCAGCCGCCAGTCCGTCTGGTGGCTCCCCGCGTTGCTCGTATCCCCACAATCGTTGCTGTTCATCTTGCCAGTTGTGTTGAGCTCCACCAGGTAATTGAGAGCGGCTGGCCACAGCACTTGTG
>JBKPPN010000199.1:0-7542 GCA_046733575.1 Candidatus Methylomirabilota bacterium
GTGTCGCGCACGCGCGTGGTGTACGCGGCGCGCGTCTCGGCGATGCGCCGGCCGCGCGTCGCGGCCGCCTCGCGCTCGTCGGACGTCATCGTTGCGACGAGTGCCGCGTCGAGGGCGACGAGCGCGGCGCGCGGATCGGCCACGAGGCCCAGCGTGACGCGATAGGTCTTAGCCACTTCCCAGGGGTCGACGTCGATCTGGATGACTGGCACGCGCGGCGGGAACGGCACGCCGGGCGTCTGCAGGAACCACGAGAACACGCTGGCGCCCAGGATCAGGATCGCGTCGGCGCCCTCGAGCGACCTGCGCACGCCGCTGACCGTGGGGAACAGACCACCGCGCCACAGCGGGTGCGTGCCGGGAAAGCTCGTCCGACGGTAGAGCGGCTCGCCGTGCACGGCCGCACCCAGGCGCTCCGCGAGCGCGATGAGCTGCGCCATCGCCCCGGCGCGCGCCACGCCGTCGCCCGCGATGATGAGCGGAGTGCGCGCGGCGCGCAGGAGCTCCACGGCGCGCGCGATCGAGGCGGGGTCGGGCGCGGCGGGCACGTTGACGTGGGTGGCGGCGCCGCCGTCGTCGTCGACGTCGCCCGTCATGAGATCCATCGGCAGCGAGAGGAACACGGGTCCCGTGGGTGGCGTCCGCGCGACCTTGAGAGCGCGGCGCAGGACGGCGGGCGCTTCCTCCGCGCGCTTCACCTCGTACGACCACTTGGTCAGCGGCGCCGTCATGCCCACCATGTCGCCGGCGAGGATCGGCTCCTCGAACAGGAGCCGGCTGTCCTGCTGACCGGCCGTCATGATCACGGGGCTGCGCGCGCGCGAGGCGTTCTGCAGGATGGCCGCGCCGTTCGCGACGCCGGGCAGCACGTGGACGTTCACGACCGCGACGTCGCCCGTCGCCTGCGCGTAGCCGTCGGCGGCCGCGACGGCGGTCGCCTCCTGCAGGGCGAGGACGTACTCGAGGCCGGAGTCGGGCAGCGCGTCGAGGAACGTGAGCTCGGTGGTGCCGGGGTTCCCGAAGAGGTAGCGCACGCCCTCGGCGCGCAGGATGGCGAGCATGGCCGCCGCGGCGTTCATGGACGCAGAGGATACGCCATCAGCGCGCGAGCGTGACCTCCCGATCGCCCACGCGCAGCGTGCCGCGTCCGCTCGACTCGTCGTAGTCAGCCATGCTCAGGAGCTGGAACGCCGCGGGGCGCGCAAACCTCGCCTCGAACGTCGTCGTGGCATCGGCGCCCCGCGTGACCGAGCAGTACGGCACATCGCCCGCCGCGAGGCGCAGCGTCGCAGGATCCACGTCCTGCTCGGAGCCGTCGTTGAGGACGACGTGGAGCCGGTCGCCCTCGACGCTCACGCGCGTGACGATCCACGGCACGTCGTCCACGGTGACGGGAATGCGCACGCGCGTCTGGATGAAGTACCCCTCGGCATCGCGCCGGAGGTTCTCGCGGAGGTTGGCGAGGATGCCGGCGTGGCTGATCTCGACGTCCTCGTCGAACCACTCCCCGTCCCGCCCGATGCGGAGCTTCGGGAGCTTCCAGCCCGACGGCAGCGGCGCCGGCGTGCTCAAAACACCACGCTCGCGAACGTGACGGTCCCGTTCGGGTCGGGCCACTGCGCGTAGCGCCGCAGCTGGCCCGGCGTCCCGTCGACCATGCGGAGGAGACTGTAGATCGGGGACAGACCGCAGATCCTCCGGCGATCGCCGTCACCGGCGACGGACTCGAAGAAGCCGTCGGCATCGCCACGCTCGACGCTCGTCAGCATCGCGCGGTCCTCGTCCTCCACGCGCGCAAGGTCCGGGATCGAGAGCGGTGACGGATCGCCGAACTGCGGGCCGACGTGCGCCAGATCGGCGCCGGCGATGAACACGACCCGTCGTGCCGTGGCGTCGATGGTCTCCGCGAGCGCGTCGTGGAAGCGGCGCACGGCATCCGTGTCCGATGGCGTCGTGCCGCGCGCGATCGCCTCGTGAGCAAAGCTCGTCAGCACGGGTACGATGCGGACGTCGCGACGTCCCCCGTGGAGGTACTGGAGGAAGACGGCCTGGAACTCGATGGAGTGCTCGCCACGGTGCGCGGCCTCGGCGTCGAAGAGATCGAGGCCGCCCGCGCGGCGCGCGAGCGCGTCGACCAGCTCGACGTCGACGCGGGCGGGACCGAACGGCGTCTCGTATGCCTTGCGCGTCACCGCGAACGGCTGGCGCATGCCGGCGTGACAGGTGCCGAAGATCACGAACACGTCGGCGTCGCCTCGCTCGGCGAGGTCGCGGTAGGCCCACGCGTAGGCCGGACCGCCGCGGCGAAAGTCGATGTGCGGCGCGATCACGGCGCGGACGGCGACGTCCGGCGCGCACGGCGACGGCGAGCGCCGGATCGCGCCGGGACCGGCGGGGGACGTGAAGAACTCGTCCATCGCGTACGCGAGGGCCCCGGGATCCGCTGCGTAGGCGTCGCCGGCGTGCGCGGCGGGGCGCGTCGGCGCAGCGAGGAACTCGCTGTCGACGGTGGACCGTCGGGCCTCGAAGGCGTCGCCCTCGAGGAATCCGTGCGTGTCGAGCGTGGCGACGAGCTCCTCGATGCCCGCGCGCGGCACGGACTCGCCGGTGGCGTGCAGCACCGCGCGCTGGATGTCGGCCACCGAGTGCTGGCCGTCGAAGCGCGCCACGATCTGCAGGAGCTCGATGGGCACCATCACCGCGCCGTCGGCGTAGCCGCCGGGATCGCGCAGGCCGAGGAAGCGTCGTCCCTCGTGCTCGAGCGGGAACGCGTCGACCCGACGCAGGCGCGGCCGGACTGCGGTCACGACGCGAGAAAGGCGAGCGCGGAGGCGGCGTAGATCCGGGCCGCCGTGATCAGCTCGGCCGTGTCGACGTACTCGTCGACCTGGTGCGGGATCAGACGATTGCCCGGCCCGCAGGTGACGATCGGGATGCCGAGGGTGGTGCGCAGGATCGTGCCGTCGGTCGATCCCGGCACGCCGCCGAATCGCGCCGCCCGGCCGGTCACGGTCTTCACGGCCGCCTCCATGGCCGCCACGATGGGCTCGTCGCGCTCGACGCGCGTGGCGGGACGAAATCCGTTCACCGCGCTCCACTCCACGCGCACGCCGGGACAGCGCGACTCCGCCTGGCGGCAGAGTGCGTCGATCTCGGCGCGCACGGCGTCGGCGTCCGGCCCCGGCGTGAGGCGCACGTCGAGCGTCGCGCCCGCGGTGGACGGGATCACGTTCGGTTGCGCGACGCCGTCGATGGGCGCGCCGACGATCGTCGGCGTCACGGTGGGCGGTCGCAGGTGCCGGCTGCGCGTGCTGCGACGTCGCAGCCGGCGCTCGAGCGCGGGAACGCCGGCGAGCAGCGCGGCCACGGCGGCGATCGGGTTGCGAGCCGCCTCGGGCATGGCGCCGTGAGCCATGCGCCCGTGCGCGGCGACGCGCGCCCACACGACGCCGCGCTGCTCGAGGCAGAGCTCGTTCTCCTCGGGCTCGCAGATGATGGCCGCGTCGACCTCGCGGCCGATCGGCGTCGTGCAGAGGTGCTTGACGCCCAGCATGTCCGCTTCCTCGTCCACCAGCGCGCCCACCACGAGCCGACCGCCCAGGGCGACGTCGCTGCGCCGGATGGCGGCGGCGGCGATCATCGCCGCGGCGAGACCACCCTTCATGTCCGCGGCGCCACGTCCGTAGATGCGCCCGTCGACGAGGTCAGCGCCGAACGGCGCGTGCGTCCACTCCCTCGGATCGCCCTCGGTGACGACGTCGGTGTGCCCCTCGAGCAGGAGGCACCGCACCGGACCTTTCTCGCCGATCGACCCGAGGACGTTCGGTCGGCCCGGGGCGACGTCCTGCACCTCCACGACGAAGCCTTCCTTGATGAGCCAGCGCTCGACGTACGCGGCGACGGCGGCCTCGGTGGCGTCAGGAACGCCCGGCCGCACGACGCTCGGGATCCGGACGAGGTCCCGCGTCAACTCGATCAGCTCCGATTCGTCGATGCGGGACAGGACGTCCGGAAGCGGCGACGCGCCACGGCCGCTCACGGCCGCGGTTACTCGTGCGGGAAGGACAGGATGACGGAGTCGAGCCGGATGACGCGGTACTCTTCGCCCGCGATGTAGAAGTAGTGTCCCTCGACCTCTTCCGCGCTCTCCTCGAACGCCACGATGGTCTTGATGGCCGGCATGTCCCGGAAGGCGTTGGCGCCCTCATCGAATCCGTCGCCGCGCGCCACCACGTCGCCGTACCGGATCGGGGAGCCCTTGGGGCAGTGCACGCGAACATCCGCCGGCGCTTCTGGCATCAGGCGAACCAGCAAGTTGATGCCGTAGACCTGGATGGGGATGTTGGTCATCGCTCTCCTCAAGTGACCGAAAAGAATACGCGGCCATGATAACACGCAGCGTAATCTACGCGGGATGACGGTCTCCCCTCTCGACTGGGCCATCGTCGCCGCCTACTTCGCGCTCTCCATCGGATTCGGCCTCTACTTCACCCGTCGCGGCGGCGAGAGCCTCGATCAGTACTTCCTGTCCGGACGTCAGGTGCCGTGGTGGCTCGCCGGGACGGCGATGGTCGCGACGACGTTCGCCGCGGACACCCCGCTCGTCGTCACCGGGCTCGTGGCGACGAAGGGCGTGGCGGGCAACTGGCTCTGGTGGAACTTCGTCATGAGCGGGATGCTGACGGTGTTCTTCTTCGCCCGTCTCTGGCGTCGCGCCCGCGTCATGACCGACGTCGAGCTCGCCGAGCTGCGCTACGGCGGGACGCCGGCCGCCGTGCTGCGCGGCTTCCGCGCCCTCTACCTGGCCCTCCCCATCAACCTCATCATCCTGGGCTGGGTCACTCGCGCCATGATCAAGATCCTCACGATCTCGCTCGGCCTGCGCGACGTCGCCATCGCGGGCGTCAGCGTGAGCGGCGAGGTCGTGGCCGTCGGCATCTGCTTCATCATCACCGCACTCTACGCCGTCGCGGCCGGGATGTGGGCCGTGCTGTGGACCGACCTCGTGCAGTTCGTCATCAAGATGAGCGCGGTGATCATCCTGGCCGTCTACGCGGTCGCGGCGGTGGGCGGCATCGCGGCCATGAAGACGAAGCTGGCCACGCACTTCGGCAGCGAGACGGCCGCGCTGTCGGTGCTCCCCGTCAGCTTCGGGGCCGATGGGGTGCAGTCGTACGCGTGGATGCCGCTCCTGACGCTCGTCGTCTATCTCTCCGTGCAGTGGTGGGCCGCCTGGTATCCGGGCGCCGAGCCCGGAGGCGGCGGCTACGTGGCGCAGCGCATCTTCAGCGCGCGCACCGAGAAGGACGGCGTGCTCGCCACGCTCTTCTTCCAGATCGCCCACTACGCGCTCCGGCCCTGGCCGTGGATCGTCACCGGTCTCGCCACGGTCATCCTCTACCCCGAGCTCACCGACAAGGAGGCGGGCTACGTGCGCGCGGTGGTGGACCTCCTTCCCACGCCGTGGCGCGGCGTGATGCTGGCAGGGTTCGCGGCCGCCTACATGAGCACGGTCGGCACGCACCTGAACTGGGGCGCGTCCTATCTGGTCAACGACGTCTACAAGCGGTTTCTCCGCCCGCGCGCCACCGAGAGGCACTACGTGGCGGTGTCGCGCGCCGCCACGATCCTGATCTTCCTCGCCTCCATCGCCGTGACGTCGCAGCTGTCGAGCGTCGAGCGCGCGTGGGAGCTGTTGCTCGGTCTCGGCGCGGGAACCGGGCTCGTGCTGATCCTGCGCTGGTACTGGTGGCGCATCAACGCGTGGAGCGAGATCTCGGCCATGATCGCGAGCCTCGCCCTGAGCCTGGCCGGCTTCGCGTTCATCGCCCCGCGCTTCGCGCCCGGCGATCCGAATGCCACCGCGGTCGTCATGCTCGTCACGGTGGCGGGCAGCACGCTCGTGTGGCTGGTCGTGACGTTCGCCACGCGGCCCGAAGCCGACGCGGTCCTCGACGCGTTCTATCTTCGCGTCCGCCCCGGCGGCCCGGGCTGGGCCATCGTGTCGACGCGTCTGGGATTGGGCCGCGAGCCGATCCCCGGCGGCGCGCTCGCGTGGACGAACTGGATCGCCGGCATCGTCGCCGTCTACGCCACGCTGTTCGGCATCGGCAAGCTCGTCTTCGGCTACACCGCTAGCGGCATCGTCCTGCTCGTGATCGCCGCCCTGGCGTTCGCGTGGATCGCGCGCACGTTCCGGAGCGAGAAGGGCGAGTGACGCGTCCGGCGCGACGGTTACTCCGGGGGCGGAAGCGGGAGCTGGCGCGTCTGCGTGTCGATCCGGTCGAGTGACGCGATCTCGTCTCCCGTCGCGGCGCCCAGATCGCGGAAGCGTCGCGCCGCGGGCATCACGCGAGACTCCAGCGAGCCGACGGCGGAGTTGAACGCCACCGACGCGCGGTTCAGCGCCGCGCCCGTCGCGTTCAGGTGCTGGATCATGACCCGCAGCCGGTCGTAGAGCTGACGGCCGAGCCCGCTGATCTCCTCGGCGTTCTCGGCGATCTGCTCCTGCCGCCAGCCGTACGCGGTCGCGTGCAGGAGCGCGAGCAGCGTGGTCGGCGTGGCGATGAGCACGCGCTTGCTCATGCCGTCCTCGATGAGCGAGGCATCCGTCTCCGCCGCCGCGGCCACGAACGACTCGCCGGGGATGAACATCACCACCATCTCCGGCGCCTGCGCGAACTGCTCCCAGTACGCCTTGGCTGCGAGCACGCCCATGTGCTGCCGCACCTGCTGGGCGTGCCGGGAAAGCGCGACGCGACGCTCGTCCGGGCCGCCCGCCTCGATGGCGTCCAGATAGGCGTTCAGCGGCACCTTGGAGTCGACCGCGATCGCGCGACCGCCGGGGAGTCGCACCACCATGTCGGGGCGCGCGCGCCCGCCCTCGCGCTCGACCGTCGTCTGCTCGACGAAGTCGCAGTGGGCCGTCATCCCGGCCAGCTCGACCACGCGATGCAGCGTGATCTCGCCCCAGCGGCCGCGCACGTGGGGCGTGCGGAGCGCCCCGACGAGGCTGTTCGTCTCGCGCTGCAGCCGCTCGCTGTTCGTCGCGAGCGCGCGCAGCTGCTCCTCCAGGCCGCTGTAGGCGCCCTGCCGTGCGAGCTCCACCGATCGCAGGTGCTCCTCGTAGCGCTCGAGGCTGTCCTGGAGCGGGCGCACGAGGCTGTCGATGGCCTGGTGCCGATGCGCCAGCTGCGTGTCCAGGCGCTCGCGCGCGAGAGCGAGGAACTGGGCGTTGCTCGCGGTGAGCGCCTCCGCACTCAGCGCCTTGAACGTGTCGGCGAGACGCTCGCGCGCCTCGTCGAGGAGCCGGCGCTGCTCCTCGACGTTGCGCTGGGCGGCCTCCGCGCGCGCCTCGGCCTCCGCCCGTCGCGCGCGCTCCTCCTCGCCCGTCTCGCGCAGCGCCGAGACGTCGAGATCCCGCGCGCTCACCTGCTTGCGCAGCTCGTCTCCCAGCGTCTCCGCCGAGGCCAGCCGCATCTGGAGCGCCGCGCGCTCGGTCGCCGCCAGCGACGCGAAGTGCCCACGCGCGACGAGCCACGC
>JBKPPN010000200.1:0-4485 GCA_046733575.1 Candidatus Methylomirabilota bacterium
GATGAACGGCAGGTCGTAGGAGATGATCTGATTCACCGCGCGCATCGCGCTCAGCAGCGCGTACTTGTTGTTCGAGCCCCATCCGCCCATGAACAGCCCCACGATCTCGAGTGCCGACACGGCGAGGAAGAACAGGACGCCGATGTTGAGGTCGACGAGGCCCAGGCCCGGCGCGAATGGAATCGTGGCGAAGATCAGCACGCACGGAATGAGGAACGCGATCGGCGCCAGGTTGTAGACCCACCGGTCCGCCGACGTGGGCACGACGTCTTCCTTCAGCATGAGCTTCAGCGCGTCGGCAATGGGTTGCAGCCACCCGTGCGGCCGGCCCACGTAATAGGGACCGATGCGCGACTGCATCCGGGCGGCGAACTTCCGCTCGAGCAGCGTGATGTACGTCACCATCCCGATGACGGCGTTGAGCAGGATGAAGGCGGTGACGACGGTCATCATGGGCGCCGTCGCCTCACCGGTCGACCTCACCGAACACGGGATCGACGGAGCCCATGATGGCGACGACGTCCGCGACCTTGCAGCCCGGGATGATGTGCGGGAGCACCGAGAGATTCGAGAAGGAGGCGCCACGCCACTTCATCCGGTACGGCTTCGGTCCGCCGTCGCTCACGAGGTAGCAGCCGATCTCGCCCCGTGCCCCCTCGATGCGCGTGTAGCCCTCGCCCTTCGGGATGCGGACCTGGGCCACCGACTTCACGCCCGGACGTGACGAGATGGGGCCTTCCGGCAGTCCGGCCAGCGCCTGACGGACGATCTTGATCGACTCCCGGAACTCGACCATGCGGACGCGGTAGCGCGCGTAGCAGTCGCCCGCCATCTCGACCGGGACCTTGAAATCGAAGTCCTCGTACGAGGAGTACGGCTCGGTGCGGCGGATGTCGTAGTCGATGCCCGAGCCGCGGATGAGAGGACCGGACACGCCCACCTCCTGGGCCAGCTCGGGCGTGATCACGCCGACGCCCTGCGTGCGCACGAGGAAGAACGCGTTGTCCTCGAGCATCGCCTCGTACTCGTCGACGCGCTTGTCGATGAGGTCGATCGTCTCCGTGCACTTCGCCGCCCAGCCCGCGGGGAGGTCGTAGCGGACCCCGCCGACCTGGTGGAAGCCGTAGAGAAGCCGGGCCCCCGTGAGCATCTCGAAGAGGTCGAGCACCATCTCGCGCTCGCGGATGCAGTACAGGAAGACGGTCGCGCCGCCGCCGAGGGCCCCGCCCATGTCGAGGCACCACGTCCCGAGCCACAGGCAGTGCGAGGCGATCCGCTGCAGCTCCGCCGCGATCACTCGCAGGTACTGCGCGCGCTTCGGCACCGCCACCGCTCCGACCTTCTCGACCGCGGCGACGTAGGCCAGCTCCGCCGTCATCGCGGCGACGTAATCCGTCTTGGACGCGATGGACGGGTACTGGACGTACGTCAGCGTCTCCGAGAGCTTCTCGTGGCACCGATGCAGGTAGCCGATCACCGCGTCGACGGCGACGACGGTCTCGCCCTCGAGGGTCAGGATCGCGCGGAAGACCCCGTGGGCAGACGGATGCTGGGGCCCCATGTTCATCACGAGCCGCTCGTTCCCGCCGTACCCGATCTCGATGACCTTGCGCGCTTCGGGATCCATCTGATTTACCGCCGGGGCGCCTTGGCAGGACTCCGGCGCCCGGCGATCGGGCGGTCAGTGTCCGGGCTTACGTCGCTCACTTCAGCGGAGACGGGCCGGTGGGCAGGAGGACCGTTGCCTCCTGCTGCTGAAGGAGCGGCATCGCCTTGCCGAGAAACGTCTGCCACTCCGGGTCCTGCATCACCTTCGCCCGCACCGCGGCGCGCTCGTTGAGGTCCTTGTAGGCCCAGAGGTGGACGCCCTCGTTCAGCTGGGAGACCTCGGTCTGCCAGTACGCGACATTGTGCGAGTACTTCGAGCGCGTCGGCAGCACACCCTTCGCGAGCGAGAGCCACTCCCCGAGGCGTCCCGGGTGCGTGCGGTACCAGCGGAGCTCGTACACGTTGGCCGTCGTGGGCGGCGGCTTGAATTCGGTCACGAGCGACAGCAGCTTGTTCTGCTGCGCCAGCATCAGCGGTCGGATGTGCGCCACGTACTCCTTGGCCCACGCCTCGTTCTTGGCGAGCTCCTTGCGGAGCCGCTCGCGCTCGTTCAGGTCGGCGTAGCTCCAGAGGTGGACGTACTGGTTCAGCACGCCGAACTCCGTGGTCCAGCCGCCCTCGAACGTGCCGTAGGCGTCGCCACGGATCTTGCGACCGACCTCCGCGTTGAGCTTGAGGTACTCGGGAAGCTTGCCGGGCTGGAACGTGTACGTCCGCAGCTCGTAGATCATCGACGTGCCCTCCTGGCGTTCATCGATACGGCGCGTGCGGCGTGTCCACCGCGTAGTCTTTCCGCAGCGGGAAGCCCTCCCAGTCCTGCGGCAGCAGGATGCGCCGGGGGTCGGGATGCCCGTCGAAGACGACGCCCAGCATGTCGTAGCACTCGCGCTCCATCCAGTTGGCGCCGCGCCAGACGTCGGTCAGCGATGCGCAGTGCGTCTCCCCCGCGGGCAGTTTCATCCGCAGCGTGACGGCCACGCGCGCGGGCAGATTCTCGACTCGACAGAGGACCTCGAGGCCCTGGTCCTTCCAGTCCACCGCGGTGAGCCAGTTGAAGTAGACGCATCCGAGGTCGCGACGCGCGAAGACGGCGACGTCGTGCCAGCGCTCGCGGTCGACCGCGACGTCGATGCCGCTCGTGCCGCCGACTGCCTCGATTCCGAACGCGTCCTTGATCCGTGCGATCGCGTCGGCCGACGTCACCGCTGGTCCGCGGTCTCCGGCGTCCGCTGGCCCGTGTTCTGGAAGCGCCCGACCTGCTCCTGCAGCTTGAGGAGCCCGTACATCAACGAGTCCGGCGTGGGCGGACAGCCCGGGACGTAGACGTCGACGGGCACGATGCGATCCACGCCCTTGACGACGTGGTAGCCGTGGCGGAATGGCCCGCCAGAATTCGCGCACGAGCCCATCGACACGACCCACTTGGGGTCCGGCATCTGGTCGTAGATTCGCTTGAGCATCGGCGCCATCTTGATGGTCACCGTCCCCGACACGATCATCAGGTCGGAGTGACGCGGCGAGGCCCAGGGGACCATACCGAACCGCTCGACGTCGAAGCGCGAAGCGAACGTGGCCATCATCTCGATGGCGCAGCACGCCAGCCCGAACGTGACCGGCCAGATCGACGACTTGCGGGCCCAGTTGAAGATCTTCTCGGTCGACGTCGTCACGATCCACCCACCCGGCATGTGGTGGATCGTGTCGGCGATGGCGGCCAGGGCGTTCGACGTCTTGTCGTCCGTCGCTCGCTCCTGGTGATACTTCTCCCACTCCTGCAGGTCCTTGAAGTTGCTCCACACCGGGGCGGGAATCTGCGGCAGGGGCGGCTTCACTTCCACTCCAGAACTCCTTCGCGATACGCGTACAGCCAGCCGAGACCGACGATGCCCACGAAGCCCGCCATCACCCAGAACGCAGGCAGGCCCCCCGAGCGCACCACGAGGGCCCAGGGAAACGCGAACACGGCCACCGCGTCGAAGACGATGAAGACCAGCGCCACGAGGTAGAACCCGACGGGGAACTTCACCCACGCGTCGCCGATCGGCTCCGCCCCGCACTCGTAGTTCATGAGCTTGACGGGATCCGGCCGGGCCGGCCGCAGAATGCGTGCAACCGTCAGCGACACCACGCCGAAGCCCACGATGAGGGCGGCGAAGATCGCCACGGCGAGATACTCGGACACAGTTATGCCTCCAACTCGAATCGGCCCAAGGATCGACTATAACATGCGTGATCGGGCCGACCGCGCGCGCGAGGACGGCGCACACGCGCACGTTTTCTTCGCACGCGGTACGCAATCGGTTTCGCTCTCGCAGCGCGCGCGTGCCTACCGACGCCGCCAAGTCGCGATGTTCCGCGCGTCTGGCGATCGGCACGTGCCTTGCCACGTGGAAGGCCCATGAGTCCTGGCGGTCATCTCATCACCACGACGGCGGCCTGCGCCGTGACCCACGTCGCCCTCGGTTCGTGGCCGTTCACCGCGGCCGTCGCCGTGGGCGGCTTCCTGATCGACATCGACCACGTCGTCGACTACGTGCTGTTCGAGCGCGGGCGTCGTCTCACGCCGGGCGCGTTCCTCCGGCACTACGTCGAGGGTCGCACGCGGCGTGTCGTGCTGGCCCTCCACTCCTACGAGCTCTTCGCCGCCCTGCTGCTGGCGGCGTGGTGGACGGCATCCGTCCCGCTCCTCGGCTATCTGATGGGCGGGCTCATGCACCTGGCCCTCGACGTGATCTGGAACGGCCGCCTCACGCCGCGATCGATCACCGCGTTCTACAGCTTCACGTACCGTGCGCGGCACCGCTTTGACAGCGCGGCGCTGCTCGGCACGCCGACCCTCGCACCCGCCGGCCGGTTCTGGTCGGCGTTCTTCCGGGG
>JBKPPN010000201.1:0-7649 GCA_046733575.1 Candidatus Methylomirabilota bacterium
TCTATCGGGAGTCGATCACGCTGCTCACGCTGCGGCTGCGCGAGCTCGCCGCCGCGGGCGCCCGCGGCACGGCGGCGCCCGCGGCGGCTGACGACGGGGCGGGGTGGAGTGGTGGCGACGCATTGCCGGGGAATCGAGAGACGATCGCCGCCGTCGCGCGCGTGGGTGCGTCGGCGTTGCGCCTCGTGCTCGGGCGGGCGCGGTGGCCGGGCGGGTGGTTCATCGCCTACCGCCGCCACGACGACGTCACCGAGAGCGACGCGCTGTCCGCGAGGCCCGAGGCGTTCACTCAGCTCCGGCCGCCGCGCGATCGCTTCTGGGCGGACCCGTTCCCCGTGTACGAGCGGGGTCGGCACTTCATCTTCCTCGAGGAGTATCTCTTCGCCACGCGGCGCGGCCGGATCGCGGTGGTCGAGGTCGGCGCCGACGGCCGATGCTCGGCGCCCGTTCCCGTCCTCGAGCGCGCGTATCACCTGTCGTACCCATTCATCTTCGAGTGGCGCGGCGAGTACTACATGGTGCCGGAGACGCTCGACGCCGGACGCATCGAGGCGTATCGGGCGACCGAGTTCCCGCACCGCTGGGAGTACCACTCGACCATGATCGACGGCATCCGTGCGGTAGACCCGACGTTGGTCGAGCACGATGGGCGGTGGTGGATGTTCGTCAACGCCGTGCAGGACTCCCGGGCGGCCGAGCCGTCGGACTGGAACGAGCAGCTCCACCTCTTCCATGCGCCCACCCCGCTCGGGCCCTGGACGCCGCACCGGCGAAACCCGGTGAAGTGGGACGTGCGCGGCAGCCGTCCCGCCGGACGACTCTTCCGGTCTGACGGCGCGCTGTACCGCCCGGCGCAGGACTGCGCCGAGCGATACGGCCATCGCATTCGCACCTACCGTGTGCTGCGACTGGACACCGAGGAGTACCAGGAGGCGTTCGTTTCGACGCTCCGGCCCGATTGGGCGCCGCACCTCATCGGCACGCACACGATCAATTCGGTCCCGGGGCTCGTGGTGGTGGACGGACGGTGGAGCTACCGTGCGGCGCACTCCGGCGGAGTTGTGGGACGTGCGCATCGCGAGCCGCCTCAGCGCGCGCGCCCCGTTGAAGTTGTCGCATGAGCAGACCGCAGCACTTCACGCTGTCCGCGGGGGTCGTGGACACGGCGCTCGCGTCGCTGGCGACCTTTCTGGTCGGACTCTTCGCCATCCGCCACCTCAGTCCGGCGGTGTTGGGCGCGTACGCACTCGCCTTCACGGCGGTGTCGCTCGCCGGGATCATTCCGGCGCAGCTACTCTTCGCGCCGCTCGAGGTCGCGGCGGTCTCACGCCCCGTGTCGGGGCGACTGCGATTTCTGCGCGCGACGCTGCGCCTCGCGCTGCTGCCGGCGCTCAGCGTCGGGCTGGTCGCGGCGGGGTGGACCTTGTTCGCTCCAAGCGAGGTCCCGGGACCGGTCGCCGTGGGCCTGACCGTCACGGGGGTCGTCTTCGCGGGGGTGTCGCCGGTCCAGGACCACGTGCGCAGCATGCTGCATATCGCCGAGCAGTCCTGGCTCGCGGCGACGGTGTCCGCGATCCACGTGCTCGTCGTCGGCGCGGGGGTCCTCCTCTTCCTCGTGACCGACCTGCCACCGTGGTGGTGCCCCTTCGGGGTGCTCGCGGCGGCGAACATCGTCTCGCTCACCGCCGGCGTCGCGATGGCGCGCGGCCGCGAGCCGGCGCAGACCTCTGCATTGGTGCCGACGGCTGCGGCAGCCGCTCCCCCGGCGCCGCCAGACCCGCGCTTCCGCGACATCTCCCGCCTCGGCGGGTGGCTGCTGCTGGTGGGGCTGATCCCGAACGTCGCGACCTTCTTCGCCGCCGCCCTGGTCGCCCGCCTCGCGGGCGCCGCCATGCTCGGCTACGCGGAAGCGGCTCGGCTCGTCGCAATGCCGATGCTGGTGCTCGCGCGCGGCCTCAGCTCGGTGCTCGGCCCGCGCCTGATGGACGCCGCGCGCCGCCGCGACGCGGCGGCGGCACACCAGTTCTCGACGCTGTTCGTCCGGCTGATGGTCGGCGGCGGCGCGCTCTACTTCGTGCTCGTCGGCCACGATTGGGTGCTCAGCCCGTTCACCTGGCTCACGCCGAAGGCGTATCAGCTCGCAGGGCTCGTCGCGCTGGCGGTCATCTCGCACGTCCTGCAAGGGCTGGCGTACCCGGGCCGCGTCCAGATGATGGGGAGCCAGCAGGGGGCGGCGCTCGCGAAGCTGGAGGCCCTCATCAACGCGCTCCGCGTCGCCCTGGCGCCCCTCGCGGCGCTGATCGGGCCCTACGTGATCCCGCTGAGCGACTCGATGATGGCGCTCATGCGTGTGATCGCCTACGCAGTCAAGATGAAAGCGCACTTCGCGAGCGGCGACGTGGACGAGGGGGCGCCGGCCGAGGAGGAGCGCGACGGCCCGCGCGACATCCTGGCCGTGCGGCCGTCCGCGTGACGCGGGGCGGGCGGCGGACGACGACGCGGAGCGAGCGAGGAGACGATGAGCAGCGTTGACCAGAGCCTGAGGATCGCGGATTTCCTGCACGTGCTCGACGACCGTGCGGTGGCCCGCCAGGTGCTCATGCGGCACGAGCAGTTCCTCCAGATGGGCCACCGGCCGGTGCTCATCTGCGCCACCCGCGACGCCTCGGCCGACGCGTGGCTCCCGCAGGGCGCGGAAGTCGTGGACCTCGGCATCGGTCGCGGCCGGACAGTCAACGCCATCCCGCGTCTCGTCGTCGCGCTCCGCGCGATCCGGCCCGACGTGCTCTTCGCCCAGCACACGGGCCCGAACCGCGCCGCGATCCTCGCCCGCATGTTCGGCCGCATTGACATCCCGGTCATCGTGTCTGAGTGCACGCACTACTCGACGTTCGGCTGGGACCACCGCGCGATCCGGAACCGGATGACCGCCGCGCTGTACCCGCATGCGGACCGCGTCGTCGGCGTGTCGGCGCGCGTGGTGGACGACCTCGTAGCGCACTTCCCCGGGATCGCGGGCAAGACGGCCGTCATTTCCCCGGCGGGTCCGGACCCGGTGGCGCTGGAGGCGCTGTGCGCGCCCGTGCCGGATCACCCGTGGTACCACGAGGCGGCACGCCCGACGCTCCTCTGCTCGGTGGCGAACCTGGTGCCGCGCAAGGGGCAAGAGACCCTCGTCGAGGCGCTGCCGCGCATCCGCGAGGCCGCCGGTGACGTCAGGCTCGTGCTCGTGGGCCGGCCCGACGACGAGCGCTTCGTGGCCCGCTTGAACGCACGCGCCGCCGAGCTCGGGGTGCGGGATCACGTGTGGCTCGCGGGATACCGAGACAACCCGTTCCCGTTCCTCGCCCGGTCGGACCTCTTCGTGTTTGCGTCGCACACCGAGGGGTACGGAACGGTCATCACCGAGGCACAGGCCTGTGGCGTGCCGGTCGTCGCCTGCGACTGCCCGGGGGGCGTCGCCGAGGCGGTGGAGCACGGGAAGAGCGGCGTCCTCGTGCCGCTGCAGCGTCCCGACTCGATGGCCGAGGCGGTGGTGCGAGTGCTCCGCGACTCGGCGCTGCGGGGCGAGTTGATCGCGCGCGGTCGCGAGCGGGCGCTCGCCACCACGCCGCGGCGGGTCGCCGAGGCGCACCTGGCGCTCGTCGAGGCGTGCATCGCCGAGCGACGCCCCGCGCGCCGGGCCGGCTGACGATGGCTGACCGCGACGACGAACGACAGTCCCGGTCGCGCTCTCCTCTCCACGGGGAGCCGGCCGCGGCCGACCGCCGGCCGAGTGACGCGTGCCCGCCCCTCCGGGTCGGCGTCGTACTGGATTCGACTCAGCCGCCGCGGTGGGTTCACCGGCTCCTGGAGGAGTTGGCGCACGCTCCATTCGCGGTGCTGGCACTGTTCATCGTGGCCGCTCCGGCGCCTTCGGACGAGACGGCGACGGAACGGCCACGAAGCGGCCTGCTCTACTCACTCTATGCGCGGCTCGACCGTCGTCTCTTCCCGCTGCATCCCGACCCGCTGGAGCCGCTGCCCCTCGCTGGCGGCGACGGAGAAGTCGTACCCTTGATGTACGCCGCCGGCGGGTCGCGCACGCCACTCGTGCCGGAGGAGTCGGCGGCGATCCGTGCCCGAGAGCTCGACGTACTCCTCTGCCTCGGCGGCTCGGTCCCTCCGCAGGCCACCGTCGGCCTGGCGCGCCTCGGCACTCTGTACCTCCAGATGGGCGAGGGCGAGCTCCCGACCGGCGTGCGCGAGGTCTTCGACGGCGTGCCCGCCACGCGCTCGGCCGTCTACGTGCTGCCTAACGAGGCTGGCCCGCCGCGCCTGGCGGCGGAGGCGTACCGCAAGACGCACAAGCGCTCGGCCTATCGCACTCGCGCGGAGCTGTGCCGAAAGGCGCCAGGCCTCCTGCTCCGCGCCCTCCGCGACCTGCATGACACTGGCGGCGAGACCTTCGTCGCCGTCCTCGGGCGCAGCGACGGAGGCGTGGCACGGCGCGAGGCCGCCGAAGTGACACTGGGAGGGCCGCAGCCGCGCTGTCCCACCGACGCGGAGATGACGCGCGGCCTGCTGCGTGTCGGCGGTCGGTTGCTCGAGCACGCGCGGCACGAGGCGGGGACCGTCGACCAGTGGATCGTCGGCCTGCACCTGCATCCCGCGGGGACGCCGCACGTCGCGTACGACCGGCTCGCGTCGCTCGCCTGGCGGACCGTGATACCGCCGCGCGACCGGTTCTGGGCCGATCCGTTTCCGGTGCGCGTTCCGGGCGGTCATGTCGTGTTCGTGGAGGAGTACCTTTACGAGCGCGGCCGCGCGCACATCTCCGTCATGGAAGTGTCGGAGAGCGGCGCCGCCTCCACGCCGGTGCCGGTCCTGGAGCGGGAGTATCACCTGTCGTACCCCTTCATCCTCGAGTGGCGCGGTGAGCGCTTCATGATTCCCGAAAGCAGCGGCGGACGCACGGTGGACGCCTACCGCGCGACCTCCTTCCCCGACGCGTGGACGCATGAGGCGGAGCTGCTCGGTGACGTGCGCGCCGTGGACGCCACGCCGATCGAGGTCGAGGGCCGCTGGTGGATGTTCGCAGGGGTGGCGCCCGAACGGCACTCGCATCCGTCCGACTGGCAGGAGGAGCTGCACCTCTTCCACGCCCCCTCACCGTTCGGCCCGTGGACGCCGCACCGGCGAAACCCCGTGAAGAGTGACGTGCGCGGCGCACGGCCCGCCGGCTCGCTGTTCTGGTGGAACGGCGAGCTCTGGCGTCCGGCGCAGGACTGCTCGGTGCGGTACGGCTACGCCATAACCCTGCATCGAGTCCTCCGGCTGAACGCGAGCGAGTTCCGCGAGGAGCCCGTCGTGCGGATCGATCCTAGCTGGACCGCCGGGCTCCGCGGCACACACACGCTGAACGCGGTGCCCGGGCTCGTCGTGCTGGACGGACGTCTCGTACGTCGCAAGGCGGGCGACGCGTTCGACCGGCCGGCGGCAGCGGCGCCGCTCGCGTTAGGTACTCGGCCGTCCGGCCACGCCGACGTTCGATTTGATCGCGCGGGGGCCGCGGCGGCGGCGGCGGCGGCGGATCGTGTGCGGGAGGTGCGATGAGCCTCACCACGCCCGGCGCTCGCACAGAGCTCTGGCTGCCGCTCCTCCGCACTCTCACCGCGGCCTGCCCCGGTTGGCTCGTGTGGAAGAACGTCGAGTCGGCGCTCACCGGAGTGGGTGACATCGACGCGGCGGCGCCGGTCGGCGAGTGGCCCGTCGTCGAGCGCTGCTTTCGCGAGTGGGCAGAGGAGCACGGCGTGGGTCCCGTGATCGTCTGCCGTCACATTCCGGGCGGGCTCAATCTCGTCGCGGTCCCCTCGGACTCGGCGACGCTGCTGGAGATGGGTGTGAAGAACGACAAGATCTGGCGCGGGTCGCCGCTGTTCGAGTACGACGACCTGCGGCCGCTCACGGACATGGACCCGCGCGGATTCCGGCGTCTTCGTCCCGGCGCCGAGGGGTTGTTCAAGCTGATGCTGAATGGCAGCCGCTGGGACGGGCGGCCAAACGACGAAGGGCTGCGCGCGAAGCACGTCGCGAGCCTGCTGCGGCAGGATCCCGAGGGCGCTCGCATGGCGGCGAAGACCTTCGGCCCAGCCGAGCGGGCCGCGGTCGCGGCGGCCGAGGGCGCCGCGGCGGGCGACTGGAACCGGCGCGCGATGCTCGCCGTCACCGCCTGGGCGCTGCTGCGCAACCTGCGGCGGCCGGTGGTTCTCGCGCAGCGGCTGCAGTTCCGTCTGTTGGCGAAGCAGCGCTGCCCCGTGGTCGCCGTCCTGCTCGGCGACGAGCGCCGGATTCCGGCCGACCGCGACGCGTGGCTCCGCCGGGCCTCGGCGACGCACGTGGTGTACTCAAACAAGACTGTGCAGACATGACGAGCGCTCGAGAAGCGATCCAGCAGGCGGGACGGACAACGTGGGCGCCATCCCCCACGCGTCGTGGGCGGCGCGTGTTGATCACCGAGGGCGCCGGCGGCCAGTCACGCGCCGCGGTCGCGGCGGTTCGCGCGCTGGCGCAGGAAGGCTACGAGCCGGTCGTCACGGTGACCGGCGACTTGTGCCTCGCGGCCTCGTCGCGCTACTGCGCGGGCCGGGTGCCGGTGCCCTCGGCGCTCGCCGAGCCCGACGCGTACGCCGAGGCGGTGCGGGCTGAGCTCGCCGCGCGCGACTACGTGGCCGTGCTGCCGGCGAGCGACGCGGCGATCCTCGCCCTCGAGATGCCGCTCCGCCACCTGCTCGACAAGGCCGCGTGCGCGGAGGCCGCGCAGCGGGTCGGCCTGTCGGTACCACCGACCGTGGTCTTCACGTCGCCCGAGGAAGTACGGGAGGGCGCGGATCGGCTGGAGTATCCCGTCGTCGTGAAGCCCGACCTCAAGCGCCTGATGGCGGCGCGCGCCGATTCGCCGTCGGAATTCGTCGCCGCCGCGACGGCCGTCCTCGCCGCCGGCGCACGAATCCTCGTCCAGCCCTACCTGGCGGACGTGCTGCACGGCGTCGTCGGTACGGCGTGGAAGGGGCGCGTCGTGGTCGCGATGCACATGCGCTATCGGGGCATCTGGCCGCAGCCGTGCGGCACGGTCGCCTCGGCGGAGACGATCGCGCCCGACGAGGAGCTCGAGGGGCGCCTGGCCGCGCTGCTGCGGGACTACGACGGCGTCTTTCACGCGGACCTGGCCGGGCCCTACCTGCTCGACCTCAATCCCCGCATTCACGCGACCCTCCCGCTCGCCGTCGCGGCCGGGGTGAATCCGGTCGCGCGCTACTGCGACTTCGTGCTCGGCGCGGACGTGGCGACGGCGCGCGCTCGCCCGGGCGTCTTCTTCCGCTGGACCGGCGGGGACCTGCGGAGCATCATCTACCGGGTCCGCCGCGGGCAGCTCGGCTGGGGCGAGGCACTGCGCCTCGCCGCGCCGCGGCGGGGCGCGGTACACAGCCTCGAGTCATGGCGTGACCCAGGCCCCATGCTCACGCACGCGCGCCGCCTCGCGCGGCGCCTGGCGCGCCCCGACGCAATCCGCTGGTGACGTTAGGCGTCGGTGCCGTCGGTGAGCAGGATCGCCCGCGCGGGGCTCCCGTCGGCGCCGGCGAGGCGAAGCGGCAGGCACACCAGGGTGT
>JBKPPN010000202.1:0-5770 GCA_046733575.1 Candidatus Methylomirabilota bacterium
TCCGAGCTCTCGCACGGCGATCAGCGCCACCTCGAGGTCGCGCTCGCGCTCGCCTCGCGCCCGCGTGTGCTCCTGCTCGACGAGCCCACCGCAGGGATGAGCATGGCGGAGACCGGGCGCACCGTCGCGCTGATCCGTGCCCTCAACCGCGATACCGGCGTGACGATCGTCATCGTGGAGCACGACACGCGCGTCATTGCGGAGCTCGCCACGCGCGTGACCGTGCTCGACCACGGCCGGGTGCTCGCGGAGGGAACGCCGGACGAGGTCGGCGCCGACGTGCGCGTCCAGACGGCCTACCTCGGACGACGACGCGATGCTGCGCGTCGCTGACCTCCACGTCTTTCACGGCAAGAGTCACGTCGTGCAGGGCGTGGCGTTCGACGTGACGGCGGGCGAGGTGGTCGCGCTCCTCGGCAGGAACGGCGCCGGCAAGTCCACCACGCTCAAGGCGGTGATGGGCTGGTTGCCCGCGCGCGCCGGGCGGGTGGAGCTCGAGACGCCGACGGCCTGGCGCGACGTGACGGCGCTGCCGATGTACGAGCGCGCCGCCCTCGGCCTCGGCTACGTCCCCGAGGACCGGCGGATCTTCTCGCATCTCACGGTGCGCGAGAACCTGCGCGTGGGACTGGACCGCCTCCGTCCGTCGCGTGCCGAGCGCGAGCGCGCGGTGGCGCGCGCCCTCGATCTCTTTCCCGGGCTCGCCGATCGTCTCGAGCGTCCCGGACGCGTGCTCTCCGGCGGTCAGCAGCAGATGCTGGCCATCGCGCGCGTCCTCGTCCTCGACCCGCGCGTCATCCTGCTCGACGAGCCGTCGCAGGGCCTCTCGCCGCTGATGGTCGACGCGATGCTCGACGCGGTGGTGCGTCTCGCGCGCGAGGGCATCGCCATCGTGCTCGTGGAGCAGAACGCCCTCGCCGCTCTCGAGGTCGCCTCGCGCGGCTTCTTGATGGAGAAGGGCGTCATCGCACGCAGCGGTCCCGCCGACGTGCTGCGGGCCGATCGCGTGGCCCTCGAGCAGACGCTCGGCGTGGTGCCGGCGTCGTCGTGACGCCCACCGAGCTGGTCCTCCTGCAGCTCGCCAACGGACTGTCGTTCGGCGTGATCTTCGCGCTCATCGCCTCCGGCATCACGCTCATGTGGGGCATCATGGACTTCATCAACATGGCGCACGGCGATCTCTACATGCTGGGCGCCTACGGCGCGTGGCTCGGGCTCGTCGTCGGCATCGGCAGCTTCTGGCTCGCGCTGCCCGCCGCCGTGCTCGGCGTCGTGGTCATCGGTCTCGTGCTCCGCACGACCGTGCTGCGACCGATCTTCCACCGGCCGCCCCTGCACACGCTGCTCGCGACCTACGGGGTCGGGCTGATCCTCCAGCAGGGCGTGCTCGCCGTCTTCGGCCCCTTCAACAAGGAGATCGCGCTGCCCGTCGCGGGCACGGTGGCGCTCGGTCCTCTCCGGTATCCCGCGTACCGCGTGGTCGTGATCGCGGCCGGCGTGGTGCTGATCGGTGCGGCGTGGCTGTTCATGCAGCGCAGCGCGTACGGGATCTGGATTCGCGCCGTGGCGCAGGACCGCTCGATGGCCGCCGCGCTGGGCGTGCCGGTGCCGCGCGTCTACACGGGCGTGTTCCTGCTCGGCAGCGCGATGGCGGGCGTGGGCGGCGTGCTCGCCGCGCCCCTGTTCGGGGTGAGTCCGACGATGGGCGGCGAGGTCATCCTGCTCGCGTTCATCGTGGTGATGATCGGCGGTCTCGGCAATTACCTGGGCTCCGTCGTCGGCGGCATCCTGATCGGCGAGGTCATCGCCCTCGGCGCGATCTGGCTGCCGCCCACGTACGCCTACCTCGGCGCACTGGCCGTGCTCCTCCTCCTGCTGCTCCTGCGCCCGGCCGGGCTCCTCCGCGCGGCGCGATGAGCCGCGCGGCCGCCCTCGTCGTCCTCCTCGCGCTCGCCCTGCTGCCGCTCGTGGCGACGCCGTACGTGCTGCTCGTGCTGACGGCGGCCCTCGCGCTTGGGCTGTTCGCCCTCTCCTATGATCTGGTGCTCGGCGTCACCGGACTCATCAGCGTCTCGCACGCCACGCTCTTCGGCGTGGGCGCATACGGGATGGCCATCGGCATGACGCGGCTCGGCCTCGCCTTCTGGCCCGGCGCCCTCCTCGGTGTCGTCGCCGCGATGGCGCTGGCGTGGGTGATCGGGTTCTTCTCCGTCCGCACGTCGGGGCCGGGCTTCATCATCATGACCGTGATCTTCGCCCACGCGCTGGAGCAGCTCGCCAACGTGTGGACGTCGCTCACGGGCGGCGAGAACGGGATCATGCTCGGCCTGTCGCGCGTCGCGATCCTGCCCGGCGTGGACGTGCGGCTGAGCGCGGGGAGTCGCTCCGCGTACTATGCGATCGTCGTGTGCCTGCTCGTCGCGCTCCTCGCCTGTCGCGCCGTCGTCCGGTCGCCCTTCGGGCTCGTCCTGCAGGCAATCCGGGGCAACGAGGGCCGCACGCTGGCCCTCGGCTATCGCGTGTCGCGCTACAAGATCCTCGTCAACGTGGTGGCGGGCGCGCTCGCGGCGGTCGCGGGCGTGGCGTACGCGCTCTCGCAGGGCTTCGTGTCCGTCGACCTGATGCGCGTCCTGCTCTCGGTGGAGGTCATCGTGTGGACCATCGTCGGCGGCCCGGGCACGCTGCTCGGCCCCGTTCTCGCGGCCGTGCTGATGAGTCTCGGCGTCGAGTACCTGCGCGCGGTCACTCGGCACTACCTCTTCGCCGTCGGTCTCGTCACGCTGCTCGTCGTGCTGTTTCTCCCCGAGGGACTGGGCGGCGCGGTGAACCGGGTGCTCGGTGGCGCGGCGAGGGAGACGGCGTGAACGCCGCGCGTCCCGGGACGGTCATCGGTCAACCGCCCTGTCGGCAGGAGGAGCCGCCACTCTTCGAGGGCACGAGGCCGCGACCTCACGCGTCCGCGAATGCTCCACATGGCGGTGCCGCGCGTCCGCACACGCACGCCCGGATCGTCGCGCGCGACTCGCCAGCTCCTGAGCCGGACCTTCATGGACTACGCGATCCCGCGCGCGGACTGCGTGAGCGCGCCAGTGCTCGAAGACCTGGAGCCGCCTCGCCGCACATCCCGGGCGGCATTAAAGGAATGTCTGAGGGTGCAACCGTCGCGCTGCCCGCCGCCATCGCCAACGCCGTGGCGGACGCGCTCTCGGCCGACGGCGTCGAGTCCCGCGCCGTCGACCCCTACCGGCTGAACGCCGCGCGCCTCTTCGCTCGGCTTCGTTCCCGGTCGCCGGCGTGACCAAGGTCTCGGTCCTCGCCTTCGACCTCTCCGACAACGCCGTCGGTCGCGCGGACCTGCTCGCGCGCCTGCTCCGTCCGCGCCACGACGTCGACGTCGTCGGCCCGCGCTTCGGCGCCGAGATCTGGGCGCCGGTCCGCGAGTCCGAGACGCGATTTCGCGCCATCGCCGCGGGACGTTATCCCGGCTTCGCTCGGACCATCGGTGAGCTCGTCGCCTCCGCCGACGGCGACCTGCTCTACGCCTCCAAGCTGAGGCCGACCAGCTACGGGATCGCGCTCCTGGCCCGGGCCCGGCGCCGACGTCCGCTCTTGCTCGACATCGATGACTGGGAGGTCGGATTCTTCCAGCGCGGCGGGCTGCGGGGCCGCGTGGGGCGAGCGCTGAACCTCGCGAACCCCAACGGCCTGTCGTGGACCTGGCTCGCCGAGCGCCTGGCCCATCGCGCGGACGCGGTCACGGTCTCATCGCGGTTCCTGCAGGAGCGCTTCGGCGGCGTGCTGCTTCCCCACGTCCGCGACACCGACGCGTGGGCGCCCGAACGGTTCGACCGCGCCGCCGGCCGCGCCCGGCTCGGCGTGCGTGACGAGCGTGTGGTGATGTTCCTCGGCACACCACGCGGCTTCAAGGGCGTGCGCGAGCTCGTCGACGCGGTGGGCGCACTCGGACCGGGCGTGGTGCTCGTGCTGGTCGGCGTCCACGCGACGTCGTCGCTGGGCCCGGACCTGCGGCGTCCGTGGGTCCGGACCATGGGGACGATCCCGTTCGGCGACGTGCCGCGCTACCTGGTCGCCGCCGACGTCGTCGCCGTCCCCCAGCTCGCGACTCGAGACACCGTCGGCCAGGTCCCCGCCAAGCTGTTCGACGCCATGGCGCTGGGACGGCCCATCGTGTCCACCCGCGTGTCGATGATCCCCGAGATCCTCGACGGCTGCGGCAAGCTCGTTCCGCCCGGCGATGTCGCGGCGCTCACGGAGGCGCTTCGCGCCGTCCTGGGCGATCCCGCGGCTGCCGCCGAGCTGGGAGCGCGCGCCCGCGCCCGCTGCATCGAGCGCTACAGCTTCACCTCGGCGCGCGCGACGCTCTTTCCGCTCCTCGAGGCGATCGTCGCCCGCGCACCGCATGCCGTTGATCGTGCCGGGCGCGCCACCACGCTCACGAAGGAGCGACGCTAGCCAGCCGCTCCGTCGACTGCGCTATGCTCGCCACGCATGGCGAACCGCTGCCTCACGCGCTCATGACGACACCGAGCGACCTCCCGCCCGGCGTCTCGATCCTTCGCGGCGACCGGATCATCGACGGCGTGCGCGTCGTCCCCCTCCGCCGCATCCCCGACGAGCGAGGCACCATCCACCACATGCTGCGCCGCACCGACCCCCACTTCGTCGAGTTCGGCGAGATCTACTTCTCGAGCATCTACCGCAACGTCATCAAGGGCTGGCACCGCCACCGCAACATGACCCTGAACTACGCCTGCATCGTCGGCCGCATCAAGCTCGTCCTCTACGACGACCGCGACACCTCCCCCACCCGCCAAGGCCTGATGGAGATCTTCCTCGGCCCCGACAACTACTCCCTCGTGGTCATCCCCCCCGAAGTCTGGAACGGCCACAAAGGCATGACGGACCCGTTCGCCCTCGTCGCCAACTGCGCGACGCACCCTCACGACCCCACACTGACGACGCGACTGGATCCGTTCTCACCCGCCATCCCGTACAGCTGGGACGTGGTGCACAAGTAGCCGAGCGAGCGCCGAACGAGCGTCAGCCGCGGGTCGACTCCCAGATCGCGGCGCCGGCGAAGTCCCACGGCAGCCGTCCTTCGTCGCACAGCGCCGGATCCGCGGAGAACTGGACGTCCGTGAAGTAGATGATCCGCCCCAGCGCGGTCCCGAGATTGCGCGCCCCGTGCGCGACGCCGGGCGGAATGCGCAGCAGCCGCGACGTTCCCGAGCCGAGCATGAGCCGCAGGGTGACGCCGCTGGTGGGGGAGGCCTCACGCACGTCGACCAGCACGACGAGTACGCGATCCGAGGGCGGCACGAACCAGATGTCGGTCTGGCGCATATGGAGGTGGAACGCCTTGATGGCCCCCGGCTCGACCTCGCTGTAGTTGACCTGCCGCACGGTGAACCCGGACACGCCTTCGTGGCTGCCGTTGACGAGACGTCCGAGCTCGGTCATGGCGCCGCCGTCGTCGTGGTGGCGCTTCAGGTCGATGAGCTGCACGCCCTCGATCGCGGGCGCAGCCCCGTAGGACTGCACCGAGAAGGCGCGCTTGGCATTCGGCGACAGATTCATGCTGGACTCCGTGTCGAGCAACCGTGTCGGGGCGACGGTCGCGATGATAGCATCGCTCCACATGCCGGTCTGAGGAGAGTCTCATGCCCAAGCTCAAGCACATCGCCATCAGCACGCAGGACGTCGAGAAGACGGCCCGCTTCTACATCGACGTGTTCGGGATGAAGGAGAT
>JBKPPN010000203.1:0-9959 GCA_046733575.1 Candidatus Methylomirabilota bacterium
CGTCAGGCCCGGACCGCACACGACCGTCCGCCGGGCGACGTCGACGTCGGTGGTCTTCATGGCGGAGAGATCGAGCATGAGCCCGCCGTCGCACACGGCGCTGCCCGCCACGTTGTGACCGCCGCCGCGCACGGACACGACGAGGTCGTGCTCGCGCGCGAAGCGAATGCCGGCCACGACGTCGTCGGCGCTGGCGCAGCGAGCGATCAGGGCCGGACGGCGGTCGATGAGCCGGTTCCAGATCGTGCGCGCGGCGTCGTAGCCGGCGTCCGCCGGGAGGAGAAGCGATCCCTCGAGGCGTGCGCGGAGGTCCCTCAGCGCTCGATCCGTCAGCTCCACCGTGCCGCGCGAGCTCGTCGCCTCGATCACCGTGTCACGCCCTTTCTCCATGCCGCCCGTCGCGGCGCGCGGCACCACGGCCTGACCCGCCTTGACGCCCGCCGGTACCGCGGTCTACGCTGCGCCGGAGCCCGTGCGAGCGATGCGCGCGCGCACTGCTGCGGGCGATCCACGGTCGCCCGCGTGCCGGGGCGGAGGAGCGGAATGTCGGTCCCTTACTACTACAAATCGCTCGACTGGGAGAAGCTCGTCCGGGAGTATCCGCCGCCGGAGGAGTTCGCGCGCGGCGTGTGGCTGTGGGATCGGCGCGACATCGAGGCCGTGCAGAACCGGCGCTTCCTGGAGATCGTCGAGCACTGCTGGACGAACCCGTTCTATCGCCGGCGATGGGAAGAGCACGGCGTGCGCCCGGCCGACATCCGCTCGAAGGACGACATCACGAAGCTGCCCATGGTGGCGGTGGAGGACTTCAAGGAAGGCATCAAGGCCAGGCCGCCCTTCGGCGAGCACCAGAACCTGCACACGCGCGACGCCGCGCGCGTGCCGATCAAGATCCAGTCGAGCGGCGGGACGACGGGCGTGCCGCGGCCCACGCTGTTCACGCCCTGGGAGTGGGAGATGCAGGGCATCCAGGGCGCGCGCGGTCTCTACCTGCAGGGCGCGCGTCCCGGCGACGTCATCCAGATTCCCTCGACCCTGTCCACGGCCAACCTCGGCTGGACGTACTACCTCGCCGCCATGCACTGGCTCGGCGTGGTGCCGGTCACGACGGGCAGCGGCAACGTCACGCCGAGCCGTCGCCAGCTCGAGATCGCGTCCGAGTGGGGCAGCAATCTCTGGGCGGCCTTCCCCGAGTACCTGATGCACCTGGCGTCGGTGGCGGACGGCGAGGGCATCGCCCTCGGCGCGCTGAACACGACGCTCATCACGACGTTCCTGGGGCCCGACCTCGACGGCAGCCTGCGCGGCATGCTGGAGAAGGCGTGGCACTGCGACGTCTACGACAACTACGGCACGCACGAGATCGGCCTCGCGGCGTTCGAGTGTCAGCAGAAGTCCGGGCTCCACCTGATGGAGGACATGTACATCGTCGAGGTCGCCGACGTCGACACGGGCGCGCTCCTGCCCGCGGGCGAGCGCGGCAACCTCGTCATCACCAGCCTCTACCGTCATCACCCGCCCCTGATCCGCTACAACCTGCGCGACTACATCCGCCTCGTGAGCGACGGGCGCGACGCCTGCGCGTGCGGCAGCCACTTCGGCAAGATGGACCACTTCCTCGGACGCAGCGACGACATGGTCAAGCTGCGCGGCACGAACGTCTTTCCCATGGCGTGCGTGCGCGCGGTGACGAGCGACGAGCGGACGACGGGCGAGTGGCTCTGCATCGTGGAGCGCAAGACCGCGGGCCTCGACATCCGCGACGAGATGACCGTGCAGGTGGAGACGAAGCCGGGTGTGAGCGGGGCCGACGATCTCGTCGCGCTGCTCGAGCGCCGTCTCGACAACGACCTGGGCGTGAAGGTGCGCGTGGACCTGGTGGCGGCGGGCTCGCTCGCCAGCTACACGTACGGACGGGAGGGCAAGGCGCGGCGCCTGCTCGACAAGCGGTTCGCGAAGTGACGATCACGTTCGGCGTCATGTCGAACAACCAGCCCGCGGTGGGCGCCGACCTCCCGCGGATGGTCGACGAGCTCATCGAGGAGGCGCAGGTCGCGGAGCGCGCGGGCTTCGACTCGTTCTTCGTCAACGAGCACCACCAGGAGCCGGGCGGTTACTTCCCGTCGCCCTTCGTGCTGCTCGGCGCGCTCGCCGCCCGCACCACCACGATCAAGCTGGGCACGGGGATCATCGTGCTGCCGCTGTATCACCCGACGCGGGTGGCCGAGGACGGCGCGATGCTCGACATCATCTCGAAGGGCCGGCTGATCCTCGGCGTCGGGCTCGGCTACCAGGAGGGCGACTTCGCGGCCTTCGGGCTGCGCCTGACCGACCGCGTGTCGCTCTTCGAGGAAGGCATCGAGATCGTGCAGCGCGCGTGGACGGAGGAGCGGGTCAACTTCGCGGGGAAGCGGTACACGCTGAAGGACGTCACGGTGACGCCCAAGCCCGTGCAGCAGCCACGGCCGCCGATCTGGGCCGCCGCGGTGAGCGACGAAGCCATGAAGCGCGCGGGGCGTGCCGCGGACGCCGTGCTGTGCGACTCGTTCCAGCTTCCCTCGCGGCTGAAGCGCCGCGTGGATCTCTATCGCGCGACGGCCGAACGACGCGGGAAGACACCGAGGGTCGTCATGTTCCGCGAGGGGTTCGTCGCGCCCACGCGCGAGCAAGCCATCCGCGAGTACGAGGCGGGCGTCTTGAGCACGCACCGCTACTACTGGCGGAACAAGTCGTACTACCAGGACGTTAAGCAAGAGGCGGACCTCACCCTGGAGCGCATCTCGCTCGATCGCCTCATCCTCGGGTCGCCCCAGGACTGCATCGAGCGCATCCGCACGTGGCACGAGGAGGTGGGGGCCGACTATTTCCTGATCCGGTTCCGGCATTCCGCCGGGCCGTCGCTGCCGAAGGTCCTCGAGGCCCTCCGGCTGTTCGGCGACGAGGTCATTCCGAAGTTCCGCTGAGCCTCGACGAGGAGGAGTCATCAATGAGGATGCTGCTGACCCTGATGGTTGCGCTGAGCCTGGCCGTGCCGGCCGGCGCCGCCGAGAAGACCCTGAACATCGGCATGCTGGGCCCGCTCTCGGGCGGCGCCGCGAACTACGGCGTCGAGCTGCAGCGCGGCGCGGAGATGAAGGTCGACGAGATCAACAAGGCCGGCGGTCTCAAGATCGGCGGCGACGTCTACAAGCTGAAGCTCATCGCCTACGACCACAAGGGCCAGGCCGCGGAAGCGGCCACCGCGGCCAACAAGCTCGTGTTCCAGGACAAGGTCAAGTTCATCATCGGCAACGCGGTCGGCGCGACGTGCAACGCGGCCCAGACGGTCACGGAGCCCCAGAAGGTCGTCTTCGCCTTCGTGTGCTGGGGCACCAAGAACCTCGCCCCCGACAAGCCGTACTCCTTCCGGTCGATGCTCAGTCAGTGGGAGGCGGCCGAGCCGTTCTATCGCTGGGTCAAGGAGAAGCACCCGAACATCAAGAAGATCGCGATCGTCTCGCCGAACGACACGAGCGGCCTGGACACCAACACCGCGGTCGTGAAGGCAGTGAAGTCGCTCGGCTTCGAGCTGGTGGCGGAGGAGACGTACGAGCGCGGCACCAAGGACTTCTACCCCATCCTGACCAAGATGCTCGCGCAGAAGCCCGACATGATCGACGTGGCGGCCTCGCCGCCCGCCGAGGCCGCCCTCCTCGTGAAGCAGGCGCGTGAGCTGGGCTTCAAGGGCGCCAAGGGCTGGACGGCCGGGACCAATCCCGCCAATCTCATCGACGTGGCGGGCAAGGAGAACGCCGAGGGCATCTGGAGTCCGATCAACGTGAACGTCGACAGCGACTTCGTCAGCCCGGCGGTGCGGAAGTTCGGCGCGGACTACCGCGCCCGCTACAAGGAGTCGCCGGGGGTGATCGCGGTGGCGAACTTCGCCGCCTTCGACGTGATCACGAAGGCGATGGTCGACGCCCAGTCCGTCGATCCGGACAAGGTGCTGGCCGCGCTCACCGCGAAGCCGTTCGACACCGTGTGGGGCAAGCTCGTCATCGGCGGCAAGGAGACCTACGGCATCGACCGGCAGTTCCTGTACCCGCTGCAGATCAGCGAGGTGCGGGACGGCAAGGTCGTCGACCTGGCGCAGGTCCAGACGGTCGGCGGCAAGAAGTAGCGCGGACGCCCGGGGGTGACCGCCAGCGTCCTCGTCCAGGCCCTGCTCAACGGGTTCGGCCTGGCGATGGCCTACGTGCTGGTCGCCCTCGGGCTCACCCTGATCTTCTCCATCCTCGAGATCATCAACTTCGCCCACGGCGAGTTCTACATGGTGGGCGCGTTCGCCACGTACGTGGCGTTCACCCTCCTGCACGTCCCGTACATCGTGGCGGTGCTCGGCGCCATCGTCGTGGTCGGTCTCGCGGGCGCGGTCGCGGAGCGCCTGATCTTCCGCCACCTGCGCGGCAAGACCCTCAACGCGTTCATCGTCTCCCTCGGCTTGCTCTGGGTGATGCAGGCGGGGGCGCAGATCGCGTTCGGCATCCAGGACAAGGCCGTGCCCTCCGCGTTCTCGGGCGTGCTGCGGATGGGCGGTGTCTTCATCTCCTACGAGCGCCTCGCCGTCACGCTGTGCGCCGTCGTCCTCATCGTCGCCCTCTACGGCTTCCTCGAGTGGACGACGACGGGGCGCGCCATGCGGGCCACCGCGCAGGATGCCGACGGCGCGGCCTTGCAGGGCGTCAACATCGAGCTGGTGTCGATGCTCGGCTTCGCGCTCGGCTGCGCGCTGGCAGGGGCGTCGGGCGCGCTCCTCGCGCCGATCTTCTCGGTCGGCCCGTGGATGGGCGCGCTCCCGGTCGTGAAGGCGTTCATCATCATCATCGTGGGCGGCATGGGGAGCTTGCCCGGCGCCGTGCTGGGCGGCCTCATGCTCGGGATCGTGGAGGGCGTGGGGACGCTGTTCTTCTCCAGCGCCGCCGTGAACATGCTCGGGTTCCTGCTCGTGATCGCCGTGCTGCTCCTGCGCCCGCGCGGACTGCTCGGTGGCGCGTAACGCCCGACCGTTCGCCCTCCTCGCCGTCCTGGCCGCCGTCGGCGTGGGGCTCGGCGTGGCGACCGACGACTCGTACTACCTCGACGTCGCGGCCACTGTCGTCATGAACCTGCTGCTCACCATGGCGCTGCGGATGCAGCTCGACATGGGCCAGGTGAACATGGCGCACATCTCGTTCATGGGCATCGGCGCCTACGCCTCCGCGCTGCTCGCCATGCGCGCGGGGCTCTCGTTCTGGATCGCGCTGCCGCTTGCCGCCCTCATCGCGGCCGCCTTCGCCGTGCCCATCGGCACCATCGCGCTCCGCCTCAGCGGTCCCTACTACTTCCTGGTGACGTTCGCGTTCTCGGAAGTGGCGCGCCTCGTCTTCAACAACTTCTTCGTGAGCTACCTGGGCGGCGCCTCGGGGCTCGTCGAGATTCCCGCTCCGTCGCCGCTCTTCGGGATGACCTTCACGACGAAGGGGTCGCAGTACCTCCTGATGCTGGCCCTGTTCCTCGCGGGTGCGGCGATCCTCGTGCGACTCGAGTACTCGCGCTTCGGGCTCGTGGCGGGCGCCATCCGGCAGGGCGAGCTGCTCGCCTCGACCCTCGGTGTGCGCGTGTTCCGCTACAAGCTGCTCGCCTTCGTCATCGGCAGCGCGCTGGCCGGCGTGGCCGGCTCCTTCTTCGCGCACACGCATCGCGTGCTGCACTCGAGCGACTTCGGTCTCGAGCCCATGGTGCTGCTCGTCGCGTACACGGTCATCGGCGGTGTGGGCAGCGTGTGGGGGCCGGTGATCGGCACCGTGCTGCTGACGTTCACCTCGGAGCTGCTCCGCGAGCTTCACGCCTACGAGGTGCTCGTCTACGGCCTCGTCCTCATCCTCACCATGCTGTTCGTCCCCGACGGGCTCGTGTCGATCCCCGGCCGCATCCGGCGTGCCTGGGAGCGTCGCCGCGGCCGGGACGCGATGCGAGTCGGCGTTGCTGCTTGAGCTCGCGTCGGTCTCGCGGCGCTTCGGCGGACTGGCCGCGGTGTCCGACCTCTCGATGACGGTCGACGAGCACACCGTGCATGGCCTGATCGGCCCGAACGGGGCGGGGAAGAGCACCGTGTTCAACCTCGTGTCCGGCGTCATCCCGTTGACGTCGGGCGAGGTCCGCTTCCGCGGCGATCGGATCTCCGGGCTCGCGTCCGACGAGATCTGCCGACGCGGCCTCGCGCGCACGTTCCAGGCGACGACGGTGTTCCGCGAGTACACCGTCCGCCAGAACCTGCTCCTCGCCGCCCAGCCGCGCACCAGCGACTCCACCCGCGCGGCGCTGTTCTGGACGCCGGACTACCGCCGCCGCGAGGCCGAGGCGTCCGTGCGCACCACGGAGCTGCTGGCCGCCCTGCGGCTCGACGCGGTGGCCGACCGCGTCGTCGGCGGTCTTCCCCACCGCGACCAGAAGGCGGTGAGCGTGGCCATGGTGCTCGCCACCGGCGCCACCCTCGTGCTGCTCGACGAGCCGCTCGCGGGCCTCAGCCTGGGCGAGACACGCGAGATCCTCGACCTGCTGCGCGCCGTGCGCGCCCGCGGGGTGACCGTCCTCCTCGTCGAGCACGACATGCGAGCGGTCATGGAGATCTGCGACGTCATCACCGTGCTGGATCACGGCATCAAGATCGCGCACGGCACGCCGCGGGAGATCCAGAGCGATCCGTCCGTCATCGAGGCGTACCTGGGCGCGGAGGCGTGACGTGCTGAGCGTGCGCGATCTCCAGGTGCGCTACGGCAGCGTGGCCGCCGTGAAGGGCGTCTCGATCGAGGTCGGACCGGGCGAGATCGTCGCGATGATCGGCCCCAACGGCGCGGGCAAGACGTCGATCCTGCGCGCGATCTCCGGACTGGTCGCGCCCGCGGCCGGGACGGTCGCCTTCGAGGGACGCGACATCGCGGGCTGGCGACCGCATCGCGTCGTCGGTCTCGGCCTCGGTCACGCCCCCGAGGGACGTCGGCTCTTTCCGCGCATGAGCGTGCTGGAGAACCTGCGCATGGGCGCCTACCGCGTGAGCGACGGGGCCACCATCGCACGTCGGCTCGAGCGCGTGCTCGAGCGGCTCCCGCGTCTCGCCGAGCGGCGCGCGCAGCTGGCGGGGACGCTGTCGGGCGGCGAGCAGCAGATGCTGAGCATCGGCCGCGCGCTGATGGGCGAGCCGCGCCTGCTCATGCTGGACGAGCCGTCGTTCGGCCTCGCGCCCATGATCGTCGCCGAGATCGGCCGTCTCGTGCGCGCGGTGAGCGAGGACGCGCGCCTCGCCGTGCTGCTGGTGGAGCAGAACGCGCGCATGGCGCTCGCGATGTCGTCGCGCGCCTACGTGCTCGAGACCGGCACCGTCGCGCTCAGTGGCACGTCCGCGGACCTGCGCGACAGCCCGCACGTCAAGGCGGCGTACCTCGGGGGATGACACGCCTCGGTGACGGCCGCGACGGCGTCGTGCCGTTCGGACGGCATCGGCCCGTCATCGATCCGGACGTCTTCGTCGCGCCGGGCACGTGGATCATCGGCGAGGTGACGATCGCGGCGGGCGCCAGCGTGTGGTTCGGCGCGGTGCTGCGCGGCGACGCCGGACCGATCGTGATCGGGCCCGGCACGCTGGTCGAGGACAACGTCGTCGTGCACGGCGCGGTGACGACGGGCGCCGGCGTGGTGCTGGGCCACGGGTGCGTCGTCCACGACTCGACCATCGGCGACCGCGCCGTGATCGGCTCCAACGCGACCCTGTTCAGCGCGATGGTGGGCGAGGGCGCGATCGTGGCCATCGGCTCCGTCGTGAAACCGCACACGGTCATCCCGCCCAACACGATCTTCCGCAAGAGCGCCGGGGTGGATCCGCCCGCGCTCGGCCCCGTCCGCACTCACCCCGACAAGTGGGCGGCCACCTTCTACGACCGCCTCATCCGCATCTACCGCGGGGAGGAGCCGGCGTAGACGCGACGGCTATGGGGACGTGAGCGATGGCGTGCAGACGTTGCTCGACTGGCTGCCATCGCCCGGAGCGCCGCGCACGCGACGCGCGGCGGAGACTTCCGGACGTCCGGCCCTCCCGGATCGGCGCCGCAGGACTGAGGCGTCAGGTCCGCGAGCGCGGAGCCTCGACCAGCTCGGGACGCCACACCATGACGTCGAGTCGCTCGGCGTAGTGCAGGAGCGGCGGGCGATCGGGGAGCGAGAGGCCGCTCGCCGCCGCCATCGTGTTCGTGCGGATGACGGCGGTGGCCGGCTGCAGCGGCCACGGCACGTGGTGGATCTCGGCGCGATAGATCGCGCCGCTGTCGACGGCATAGAGGCAGTAGCGCTCGGTGAGCCAGGCGGCGAGCGAGCCGGTCGGCGCGTGCGCGGCCGGACCCGTCGGCTCGTACGTCGCGTCGAAGACGGCTGGCGTGGCGCCCTTGCGTCGGCAGACGTAGCGCGTGCGCGTGCCGGCCTGGGCCACCGAGAAGTCGGCGTGGTGGTACGGCAGCGCGTAGAGTCGTCGGGCGGCGGCCGCCGCGAGCGCGCTGCCCGCATCGAGGCTGAAGAAGAACACGCCCGGCTTGCCGTCGCGGCGCACGTACGTCCGGACGTTGATCTCCGGAAACTCCGCAACGCCCGGCACGGGCGGGACGCCGCGCAGGCGAAGGTTATCGAGCACGAACGGCGTGACCGCGACCCAGGCCTCGCCCTCGAACGTGTCGACGGGCAGCGCGGCGGGCACGTGACGCGCGAGGGCCGTCGGTGCCACCGGCCAGTGCGCGAACAGCAGATGATTCCAGCGCTGCCCCATGATCCAGGGCTCGTCGGGCACCGGCCAGGGACGATGATCGGCGGGCGGCAGCGTCTCGGCGTTCGAGCGACGCGCGGTCGCTCGCACCGCGGTGGTGACCGCGTCGAGGGCGAGACTCCAGGGTCGCATCGCGTGCTCTGCCTCCGTGGGCCGCGCGCCGCGCGCGGGTGACGGCCACCGACAGGATATCGTGGACGTCATGGACTGCACACGACGTCGATGGCTCGCCTTCGTCGCGAGCGCGAGCCTGGGGCCGGGTCTCGGAAGACATGCCAAGGCGCAGGGCGGCCCTGCGCCCATGCCGGCCGTCGCTGCACCGCCCGAGCTCGTGAACGAGCTGCGCCGGGGCGTCGAGGCCGCGCGCGGACGCTTCGAGGCGCGTGACCTGAACGGCGTCCTCGCCTACGTCTCCGATCAGTACCGCAGCTCGGGATTCACGAAGGCGGCCGTGCGCGAGCACCTGACGACGATGTTCTCCGTGTACGACGAGCTGCGCGCGCGCGTCACCGTCGACGACGTGCACATCGTCAACGGTTCTCCGTGGATGTACACGACGGGCGAGATCAACGGCCGCATCCCGCTGCTGGGGCGTGCGCCCGTGCTCAGCTGGCAACGACAGCCCGAGATCGTCCGGCGCGAGGGCACCGTGTGGAGGCTCTTCGGATTTCAAGATTAGGTCGGAGGCGTGGGCGGCCCCTCGCATGCCGCCCCTCGGCTGTGGGTGACGGCACGATAGGATGAGGCGAGCGTTCGTGCGTGGAGGTCGATCGATGGTCGATGTGCTGGTGACGATGCCGTTTGCTGAGGGGCAGCTCGCGGGGATCAGGAAGGTCGGGGCGGATGTCCGTGTGCGGTGCGAGCGCGCGGACGGGGCGAACTATGCGGGCGCGGACGTCCTGTACGCGATGCTTCCGCCGCGCGACGTCGTGGCGCGCGCGCCCGGACTGCGCTGGGTGCAGCTGCACATGGCGGGCGTGAACGCGCTGGACGACCATCCGCTGTACACCGAGACGGCGATCCCGATCACCACGACCAGCGGGGTGCATGCGGCGACGATCGCGGAGTACGCGATGACGGTGCTCCTCGCGCTCGCGCACCGGGTGCCGCGGATGGTGGAGTGGAAGCAGAAGGG
>JBKPPN010000204.1:0-3908 GCA_046733575.1 Candidatus Methylomirabilota bacterium
ACGTCGATGCGCTCGTGCAGGGGCAACGGCGGCGCGGTCGACATCCAGTAGTCGCGCGCGAGGCGCTCGTGTCCCAGCAGCGCCTGCGCCTCGGCGAGATGCCACAGCACGTGCGGGTAGCGCTCCAGCGACGCGGCGCGCTCGAAGGTCTCGAGCGTCCGGGCGTAGTCGCCGCGTCCCTGGTACGCATGCCCGACGGCGTGGTACGCGTACAGGTTCGTGGGGTCGCGCGCCAGCGCGCGGGAGCTGGCGGCGAGACCTTCGTCGTTGTGGCCGGACTGCTCGAGGAAGTAGCCGAGCATCGTGAGGTACTGCGGCTCGTCGGGGGACACCGCGAGGCTCCGGCGGGCCAGGTCGATGCCGCCACGGTAATCGCCGAGCGTGATGCGATGCAGCCCGACGAGGCGGACGGCGAGGCGATCCGTCGGGTAGCGCGCGGCGAGGTCCTCGAGAACCTCGTGGGCGCGCGCATGCTCGCCGCGCCGCATGGCATCGACGGCGTCGACGTGGCGCCCCTCGCGTTCCCCGAGCGACTCGCCGTCGAGGGCCACCGCGCCCTCGGCGGCGGCGAACGCCAGGTCGGCCCGTCCCATGCGCCACGCGATGTGGGCGCGCGTGCACAGCGCGAGCGCGAAGCGCGGGTCGGCCTGCGTGGCGGCCTCGAGCGCGTCCATCGCGCCGCTCCGCCAGCGCAGGAACAGATCGATGCCGCGCTCGTAGGCGACCAGCGCGTCGGCTGACGTCGTGCAGACCGGCAGTCCCTTGCTGTCCGTCGTCGTCACCGCACGCTCCTACGGTGACTTCTTGTGCGTGGACAGCACCTCGGCCATCACGCTGCCGTCCACGAGCCCGCTCGTGTCGACCTGCTTCTGCAGCACCTTCTCGTCGAACAGGAACTTCGCGAGGTCGGCCAGGCTCGCCTGGAGCGGACTGTCCTTGGCCGCGGAGTAGCGATACGTCGGATCGGCCTGCTTGTAGATCGCGGGCAGGCCCGACTCCTTGAAGATGGCGCGCGTCCAGTCGTCGGCGATGCCCATCTCCTGGGTGACGGCGTTGATGGCCGGCGTCGGATCCTTCTCCAGCGCGTCGTAGGCCATCACGAGCGCGCGCAGGTAGCGCCGCGCCGTCTCGGTGTTGGACTTGAGCCAGCTGCTGCGCACGGCGTACACGCCGAGCCCCGTGTAGATGCCGAGATCGGCCTCGCGCGCGACGATCTTGCCGTCGGCCTGGTGCACCATCTTCTGCATCCAGGGCTCCCAGGTCGCCGCGACGTCGATCTGCTTGTTCATCATGGCGGCGACCTGCTGGGCCGGCTCGAGCGCGATCAGCTTCACCTGGCTCGTGGGAATGTTCTGTCGCTTCAGCACGGTGAGCACGGCGTAGTGCGACGTGGAGCCGCGGAAGAACCCGATGGTCTTGCCGGAGAGGTCGGGCAGCTTGTCGACGCCGGCGTCCTTGCGCGCCACGAAGCCGACCGCCCGCGGGTACTCGTTGTCGACGCCGATGTAGACCCAGTCCACGCCCTGGGCCACGCCGGCCAGGAATGGGACCGTGCCGACCATGGCGACGTCGATGCTCTGGCTCTGGGCCGCCGCGATCTGCGGCGCGCCGGCCGTGAACTTGATGAACGTCGGCGCCAGCCCGGCCTTCTCGTAGAGCTTCAGCGAGCGGGCGCCGAACAGCAGCCACGACGCCACCGCCTGATAGCCGATCTTGATGGGCAGCGGCGCCGACTGCGCGCTCGACGGGCGAACGCCAGGCGGCACCGCGAGGCACGTGAGCACGAGCACGGCCGTGAGCGCCAGCACGACGGAGCGCCGGCGCGGCGCTGTCGAAGTCATCGCGTGTGTCCTCGCCCGAGGCTCAGGCGAGCGCCAGGAAGCGACGCGCGTTCTCGCCCAGGATCTTGCGCTGCGCGCTCTCGCCGAGCCCGCTCATGTGCTTGCGGAGCTCCTCCACCGCGCCCGGGAACACGGCGTCCCAGTGCGGGTAGTCCGACGCCCAGCACACGTAGTCCTCGCCGATGTAGTCGACGACGGCGGGAATGGTGGCCTCGTCCGGGTCGCACGAGATCATGCACTGACGGCGGAACACCGCCACGGGATCGTTCTTGAGCCACGGCACCTCGTGGGCGCGCTTCTCCCAGTGCTCGTGCATGCGGTGCAGCCAGAAGGGCAGCCAGGCGCACCCGGACTCCAGGAACGCGACCTTGAGGCGCGGGAAGCGCTCGCACACGCCGCCCGCGATCATCGAGAGCGCGGCCAGCATCTGCTCGAACGGGTGCGAGATCATGTGCGTCATGAAGAAGTTGTCGTAGCGATCGAGCCCCGCCGTGGGCAGCTGACCGTCGGTGCCCTCGTGGAACATGACGGGAATGCCGAGCCGCTCGGCCTCCGACCAGATCGGGTCGTAGACGGGATCCTCGATCGCCGTCCCGGGGATCGGGTTCGGACGGAGGTAGACGCCCTTGAAGCCGAGCTCGGTGATGCAGCGCCGCATCTCGGCCACCGCGTTCTTGACGTCGCGCAGCGTGATCATGCCGATGCCGATCAGTCGCGCGCGGTCCGCGGCGAGGTACTCCTGGTGGAGCCAGTTGTTGTAGGCGCGGCAGATCGCGGCGTTGAGCTCGGGATCGCGCGCGTCCACGGTGTAGAGGCCGAGGGTCGGGAACGGCACCGCGACGTCGATGCCGTCCGTGTCCATCGCCTTGAGCCGCGACTGCGGCCGCACGATGTCTTCCGAGCGGAACTTTCCCTTCGCGTCCGTCTGGTACCAGGCCTCGGGCAGGCCGGGAAAGCCCTTACCCTTCCCTTCGACCTGCGGATAGAGACGGCCCTCGAGCTCGATGCGGATGGCGCCGTGACGATCGCGCACCAGCTTCGGCGCCTTCGCGCGCAGCGCGCCCTCGATGTGGCGCTCCCAGAGGTCGTGCGGCTCGAGCAGGTGGCCGTCGCAGTCGATGATGGCGTTCTGCTTCATGACGTGATCCTCTCCGCAGTGGCGACGCGCGGGCCGACTCCCGTCAGCTCCTCGCGGATCAGGTGGAGAACGCGCTCCTTGATGCCGACGAACGTGGGGGTCGTCACGATGTCGAACGATCGCGGCTTCGGAAACGGGACGGCGATCTCCTCCTTGATCCGTCCCGGCCGACGCGTCATGACGTAGAGCCGGTCGGCCAGGAACACGGCCTCCTCGACGTCATGGGTGATGAAGAGGATGGTGGGATGGAACTCGTCCCAGATGCGGAGCAGGAGCTCCTGCATGCCGAGCCGGGTCTGGAAGTCGAGGGCCACGAACGGCTCGTCCATCAGGAGGACGTCGGGCCGGTTCACGAGCGCGCTCGCGATCTGCACGCGCTGCCGCATCCCGCCCGAGAGCTGATACGGATAGTGGCCGCCGAAGTCGTCGAGGCCCATGGCGTGCGTGAACCGCGCGGCGTCCTCCAGGCACTGGCGGGCGGGGACGCCGCGCTTCTTCGGCCCGAACGCGATGTTGTCGCGCACGGTCATCCAGGGAAACAGCGCGGGCGTCTGGAAGACGACGATCCGGTCCGGGCCCGCCTGGCGCACCTCCAGGTCATTGACGCGGACCTCGCCCGACGTCGGCGTGTCGAAGCCGGCCACCATGTTGAGCAGCGTCGACTTCCCGCAGCCGCTGGGCCCGACCAGGCACACGATCTCCTGGTCGGCGATCTCCAGGCTCACGCGGTCCAGGGCCTGCAGCTCCTGGCCGTTGCCACGCCCTTGCGTGACGAAGGTGCGGGAGACGCCGCGCACGAGGATCTTGCCCATCCCCTACTTTCCCTGCCAGTGCAGCGTCCGGCGCTCCACGCGCGAGATCAGCAGCTCCAGGCAGACGCCGATCAGGCCCACGATGATGATCCCGAAGAAGACGTCGGTGATGCGGAA
>JBKPPN010000205.1:0-4753 GCA_046733575.1 Candidatus Methylomirabilota bacterium
GTGTCAGACCGCAAGTGCGTCAGACCCCGAGCTTGCGACGCCGGCGCCGCAGCTCTCGACGCAGGTCGCGCAGCTCCGTCTCGACCGCGTCGCTGATTCGCTCCCGGGCCTCGCCGAGGTACTTGCGCACCTCGCCTGTCAGCTCGTCGGGGGAGAGGCGATCGGCCAGGTCGTCACCCCGGTGACGGGCCCACTTGGCGCCCTCCGCCACCTGCCGCCCCATTTCCTTGCGCATCCGCCGCACCCGCTTGGCTCCCCGCTCCGCCGCGACGTCCATCTTGCCGAAGACGCCGCGCGGTCGCGGACGCGGCCGGAGGAGGAAGCCGGCGGCGGCGCCGATCAACCCACCGAGTAGCGCCGCGGTGAGAAGGTCTAGGTCCTCGTCACGGCTCGCGCTCGGGCGCGTCGCCCCGCCGCGGTGCCCCGCCCCCCCTCCGCCGCGACCGGATTCGCGGCCGGTCTCCTCGGCCGCCGCTCCCCGCCGGCGGCCCCCCTCGGACGTAGCCATCGCTCAGTTCTCCCGATTCGAGTAGGTCGTCCTCGCGTGTGTCGTCATCGGCCGCGTCGTCGTCGGCTAGCGCCCGCTCGTTCGCGAGTTCCAGCTGCGCGTGGCGCGCCGCTTCCTCCATCTCGTCGGCCAGCTCCGCGTAGAACTCGTCCGGGTCGTCCGACGACTCGTCGAGCTCCCCCAGCGAGTCGAGCGCGTCCTCCTCCTCCTCCCCCCCTTCTTCGAAGGCCAGCGCTTCGGCGCGGGCCATCGCGTCTTCGATCCGCGCCCGCCGCAACGAGCGTGACCCCGCGAGCGCGTCCTCGCGGAAGGTCGCGGCCCCCTCGCGCACCCCGCGAAGAGCAGCCGCCGTCGAGACGAAGGTGTCCTCGGCCTCGCGCTGCACCACGTGGAGCAGGGCATTGAACTCCTGCACCCGCCGCTCGGTCAGCCGGACCGCCTCCTGCAGCCGTTCGTTCGCCGTGGCGATCGTCTGGTTCACCTGCTGCACGTCCACGCGCAACGAGGTCGAGATGTAGTTCACGTTGTCCGCGATCGTGCTCGCGTGGCGCATCAGCGGATTGATGTCGCCGTACACCTTCTCCAGGAGCTCGTTCACCTTCTTGTAGCTGTTCCGGAAGTTCCACGCGGCCGGGATCAGCCCCACGCACAGCCCGAGCAGCGCGAGGGCGATCAGGATGCTCGCGACCCCCGACACCGTGTCGAACCAGCTGCGCGGCTCGGCGACGAGCCGCATCAGCAGAGTGTCCGACCGGGTAGCGGGGAGCTGCTGCTGCAGCAACAGCCAGCGCGGAAGGAGCCACGCTCCGGCGGCGGTCAGTGTCAGCACGGGTGGCACTCCTGAGACATGAGGGCCTGCGCGCCCCGCCGCCCCGTGGGGAAGCGCGGGTGCGCCGCGCGGTCGAGTGCAAGGCGGGGGCCACGCTCGGGCTGCCCCCGCCTCCGCGTGGCGAGCGGCGGACGAGTGGCACCACCCTCCGCCCGGCGCGTCACTCGAGCTCCGGCGACAGGCCGACCACGCGAGCGATTGGCAGGGTAAAAGCGATACCTGCCCCCGGCGCATTGAGGTCGCCGCAGACCTCCTGCAGCATGGCGATCGCCGCCTCGGCCTTCTCGTCCTGTACCACGCAGAGCAGGGTGCGGTTCTCGGGACGCGATTGCGCCGACAGCGTACGCACCCCCGCGAAGATGGGCACCTCGCGACTGAGCAGGTGCCCCATTCCGCGGCTCTCCAGGATCGTCGCGCCGGTGATCCCCAGCTCGATGAACCCCGCCAAGACGTCGTCCAGATGCTCCTCGTGATTCACGATCGCGACGAGCAGCTGCATGCGCGGGCGGGGCCGGGGTCGGGGAAGGGACGCGCCGCCCGCTGTCGGGCGCCGTTCCGAAGCCGCTAGGGTAACCTGCGGCGACGAGCATCGTCAAGCGAAGAGCCGAGAGTGGGGCGTCGAGCGCGAGGAGCTACAGAATCGCTCGCCGACGACAGTTGACACCCACTCCCGACTCCCGCCGACCCGCCAATCCTGATCCCCGCCTCCGATGCCCCGTTCTTCGCTTGACGCCACGACGCGGTCCTATTCATCCTTCGGCCCCGCAAGCGACCGCACCCCTCGCCCCGGAGCCATGGCCGCAGTTCAGTTCATCGTCGAGGGTGGCCGCAAGCTCTCCGGGTCGATCCGCCCCTCCGGGAACAAGAACGCCGCGCTGCCCATCGTCGCTGCGGCTGTGCTCACGGACCGCCCGGTGGTGCTGGAGAACGTTCCGCGCATCCGGGACATCGAGACGCTCGTCGAGCTGATTCGCTCGCTCGGCGCGGCGGCAGACTGGCGCGAGCGCAACACTCTCGAGATTCACGCGAAGGAGGTTCGGCCCGCGGAGCTCGACCGCGCCCTCGCGGCGAAGATCCGCGGCTCGATTCTGCTCGCCGGCTCCCTCCTCGGCCGCTGTGGGCGCGTCACCCTGCCGCCCCCGGGTGGCGACGTGATCGGCCGCCGCCGGCTCGACACGCACTTCCTCGCCCTCCAGGCGCTGGGAGCAAACTTCCGCCTCACCGACGTCTTCGAGATCGAGGCGAAGGAGCTGCGCGGTGCCGACGTCTTCCTGGACGAACCAAGCGTCACGGCCACCGAGAACGCGATGACCGCCGCCGTCGCGGCGCGCGGGACCACGGTCCTCCGCAACGCCGCGAGCGAGCCCCACGTGCAGGACCTCGCCCACTTCCTCTGCGCGATGGGTGCGCAGATCGAGGGGATCGGGACCAACGTACTCACGATCCACGGCGGCGCGACTCTCGGCGGCTGCACCCACCGCATCGGCCCCGATCACATCGAGGTGGGCTCCTTCATCGGGCTCGCCGCGGTGACGCGCTCGGAGCTGCGGGTCGAGCAGGCCGGCGTCGAGCACCTGCGTTCGACACTCCTCGGGTTCGAGCGGCTGGGCATCGAGTGCCGCATCGACGGGCCCGACCTCGTCATCCCGGCCGAGCAGAATCGCGAGGTGCAGAGCGACCTGGGAGGCCACGTCCCGACGATCGCCGACCAGCCCTGGCCCGCCTTCCCGGCCGACGTCATGTCCATTGCCATCGTCACCGCCACGCAGTGCAAGGGCATGGTGCTGATGCACGAGAAGATGTTCGAGTCGCGGATGTTCTTCGTGGACAAGCTGATCAGCATGGGCGCCAAGATCGTACTCTGCGACCCGCACCGTGCCATCGTCGCAGGCCCGAGCAAGCTGCGGGCGGCCACCGTCGAGTCCCCGGACATTCGCGCGGGGATGGCCATGCTCCTCGCCGCGCTCTGCGCCGAGGGCACGAGCACGATCAACAACGTCGGCCAGATCGAGCGCGGCTACGAGCGGATCGACGAGCGGCTGAACGCGCTCGGCGCGAGTATCGAGCGGGTGGATGATCGCCGTGACGACCCCACGCCCGGGCGCCGCATCGACGGGCGCTGAGCACATGACCGCCCCCGCGAGCCTCGCACCGGTGGAGGCGATCGACGACTTCGCCTCCTTCGGCGTGCGGGCGTTCACTACTACACGCGCCATGGGCAGCTTTTCGACGGCCGGAAGGGAACCGGTCGGCGAGGTGACGGAACGCTGGAGCGCCCTGCGCCGCGAGCTCGCGCCGGGCGGCGGGCGCTTCGCGACCGGGGCCCAGGTCCACGGCGCGCGCGTGATCGTCCACGGCCCCGGTTGGGAAGGGTGGCTCCGCGTGGACGGCGCCGACGGCCACGTCTCGATCGAGCGAGGGACGGGGATGGCGGTGACGATCGCCGACTGCGTGCCCATCTTCATCGCCCACCCCGGTGGCGCGATCGCGCTCCTCCACTCGGGATGGAAGGGCACGGCGGGACGCATCGTGGAGCACGGGATCGCCGCGCTCTCCCACCGCGGCGTCCCGGCGCACGAGCTCCACGTGCACCTCGGCCCGGCTATCTGCGGCGCCTGCTACGAGGTGAGCCCCGCCGTCTACGCCCAGCTCACCGGCCGCAGCGTGCGCGCGCCGACGACGGTGGACCTGCGCGCACTGATCGCCGACCACGCTCGCGCAGCGGGAGTCCGGCACGTCTCCACGAGCCCCTACTGCACGCGCTGCCACAACGACCGCTTCTTCTCGCACCGCGCCGGCGACGCCGGGCGGCAGCTCGGGGTGATGATGGCCGACAAGTAGCGGTCGAGCTCGTACCGAGTAAACGATGACGATCGGGAGTGGGGAGTCGGCCGCCGCAGCCGACTCCCCACTCCCGATTCACGTTTCCCGCGCGTCGCGCGCTGCTGCTCGCCTTGACGCTCCTGCCGTCGCCATCTACATTTATGTCGTCACGCGACGCCCAGCGAAGCGTGCAGGAATGTGGGGGAGGGTTCCCCACATTTTTTGTTTCTTGGCCGCGACCTCGACGCGACGTGAATCAAGCAGTAGAAGGCGTTGTGCGAGCGGAGCTTGAAGCGCTCGGCTACGAGCTCTTCGAGCTCCGGCAAGGGGGCAGCAAAGGGCGGCCCGTGCTCGACGTGCGAATCGACCGGCGGGACGGCGAGAAGGTCACCGTCGACGACTGCGCACGGGCGAGTCGAGCGATCGAGGCGCGCCTCGACGCCGGCGACGTGATCGGCGAGCGCTATGTGCTCGAGGTCTCGTCGCCGGGGGTCGAGCGACCGTTGCGCAACGTGTCGGAGTGGCGCCGGTACGTGGGGCGTCGCGCCGTCGTGAAGAGTGAGGGGGTGGCGGGCGGAAGGGCCGAGTTGGAG
>JBKPPN010000206.1:0-3665 GCA_046733575.1 Candidatus Methylomirabilota bacterium
GGGTCGAGGACGGCGTAGAGCAGATCGACGGCCAGGTTGATGGCGATGACGAGCAGGGAGCTCATGAACAGGATACCGAGGAGCACGTTGTAGTCGCGCTGCTGCACCGTCGCGAAGGCGAGGCGGCCCAGACCGGGCCACGTGAAGACGCTCTCCACGAGGACGGAGCCGCCCAGCAGCGATCCGACCTGCACGCCGACCATCGTCACGAGGGGCAGGAGCGCGTTGCGCAGCACGTGGCGGACGGTCACCTCGGTGTCGGCCAGGCCCTTGGCGTGGGCGGTGCGCACGTAGTCCTGGCCGAACACCTCGAGCATCGACGCGCGCATGAGCCGCGTGTAGATCGCCGCGTAGAACAGCGCGAGCGAGACGGCGGGCAGGACGAGATGATGCGCCACGTCGAGGACGCGACGCGTCGGCGACATGGCGGCGCCGATGGTCTGCATCCCGCCGGTGGGGAGCCAGCCGAGCTTCACCGAGAACAGCACGATGAGCATCAACCCGATCCAGAATGTCGGCGTGGCATAGGACAGGAGCGCCACGACGCCGATCGCGCCGTCGAGGGGGCGGTTGACGTATCGCGCCGCGACGACGCCCAGCAGCACGCCGACGGCGACGGCGAGCGCGATGCTGACGGTCATGAGCAGCAGCGTGGCGGGCAGCCGTCCCATGATGAGCTGGAACACCGTCGTCCCGTGACGGAACGAGTAGCCGAGATCCAGGTGCGCGAGTCCCCAGACGTAGTGGCCGAGTCGGACGCCGAGCGGCTGCTCGAGCCCGAACCGCGCACGCAGCATGGCGACGTACTCCGGTGTCGCCGCGCCCGCCTCGCCGGCGAGGACATCCACGATGTCCCCGGGCGTGAGGTTGAGCACGAGAAAGCTCACCACGATGATGAGCAGCACGGTGGGCACCGCCTGCACCAACCGCCGCGCCACCACCCGGAGAGCGCCGGAGGCGGCCACGTTACGTGATCGTGCGCGCGAGAGGCACTACGGCTGCAGGTACGTGTCCTTGAAGCTGCCGTACGGGCCGTCGGCGCCGAGCGTGTGGTTCACCACCTTGGTGTTGTAGAGGGTCATGAACGTCAGCTCGAGCAGGTTGAAGGCGGGGAGCTCGTCCTGGATGGTGCGCTGCGGGCGCGCGAACAGCTCCTTGCGCCTCGCCTGATCGGGCTCGGTCTGGGCTGCGGTGAACGCCGCGTCGACATCCTTGTTCTCGTAGCCGGCCGCGTTCGCGAACGGCGTGCCCTTCTTGATGTTGCTGCTGATGTAGAGGCGCTGCACGCCGAGCGTCGGGTCGGGGAGCAGGTAGAGGTAGTTCTGCGTCAGGTCGAACTCCCAGTTGTAGACCTGCCGGATGAACGTGGCGATGTCGATGTTCTGCAGCTCCACCTCGATGCCGACGCGCGCCAGAGCCTGCTTGATGTATTCCGCGGTGCGCGGGATCTCGGGCTGGATGGGCGGGAACGTCAGCGTGGTCTTGAAGCGCATGTTGTTCGCGCCGCGCTTGAAGCCCGCGTCGTCGAGGATCTTGTTGGCGCGCGCGACGTCGTAGGGGTACTGCGGGACGCCCTGCGTGGTGTAGAACGGCGACGACGAGGCGATGGGCCCGGTGGCCGGCTTGGCGAAGCCGAACCAGATGTTCTCCGCGATGAATTTCCGATCGAGCGCGTGCATCATCGCCTGGCGAACGCGCTTGTCCTTCAGGTGCTCGTGACGGAGGTTGACCTCCATCATGTACATCGGCGCGAAGTACTCGTAGCCCTTCGTCTCCACCTTGACGTTCGGGAGCGCCGTCAAGCGCTTCACGTCGGTGAGCGGCACGGGATTGAACACGCCGAGCTGGACCTCCCCCTTCTCCAGCGCCGCGGCGCGCGCGGCGCTGTCGGGGATGATGCGCACGATGATGGCGTCGAGGTACGGCTTGCCCTTGTCCCAGTAGTTCGGATTCTTCTCCAGGCGGATGTACTCGCCCTTCTTCCACTCCTTGAACACGAACGGGCCCGTGCCGATCGGCGCGTTGACGACGGGGTTGGTCGTGTAGTCCTTGCCCTCGTAGAGGTGCCGGGGCAGCACCTGCGACTCGTACGAGCTGAAGGCGGCCAGCATCATCGGCGTGGCGTCGGACAGCCGGATGATGACCGTGTTCGCGTCGGGCGTGTCGACCGCGGTGACCTTGGCGAACGTCGTCCGTCCGCGGGGGTGGAGCTTCTTCCAGATCTCCTCGAGCGAGTACTTGACGTCGGCGGAGGTGAACGGCTTGCCGTCGTGCCAGGTGACGCCGCGGCGGAGCTTGAACGTGTACGTCTTGCCGTCCGGGCTGACCGTCCACGATTCGGCGAGGGCGGGACGCGGCTTCAGGTCGAAGTCGTAGTCGAGCAGGCCTTCGTGAATCTTGGTCGACACGGTCCCGATGAACGTCGAGGTGTTGACCGCGGACACGAGCGCGGCCGGCTCGGCGCCTTGCGTGATGACGAGCGTCCCCCCCGCGCGCGGCTGGGCGTGAGCCACGGCGCAGACGGCGACGAGCGTGACAGCGAGCAGGGTCTGCAGGAAGCGCGCACGAAGCATCGTCGATCCTCCCCTTCGTCGGCGGTCTGTCCGGCCCACGCGGACGCTCATTCTAGAGCAGGACAGTACAATCCACGACCATGACGCGAGCCCGGATCCCGCTGCGCGCGATCCTCTTCCGCGCCGCCTACAACGTCCCCGTGACGCTGGGCCTGGAGCGCGGCGTCTTCGCCAGGCACCGCCTCGACCTCTCGATCGACTACACGCGCGGCTCCATCATGGTCACCGAGAGCCTGCTCTCCGGCGCGCACGACATCGGCGTGCTGTCCGCCGACGACGTGATCTACGTCGTGGAGTCCCGCGGCGCGGACCTCTTCATGTTCATGGGCCTGAACGCGGGAATCCTGACCCTGATCGCACGGCCAGACATCCGGACGCCCGCGGACGTCATCGGCCGGCGCCTTGGCGTCGACGACCCGGCGTCAGGATTCGCCCTCGTCGCCCACCGGATGCTCCAGGCCGCCGGCGTGCCGCGTGATCAGTACGAGATCGTGCCCACGGGCGGCCACGAGCATCGCGCCCGCGCGCTGCTGGACGGCGCCATCGACGTCGCGCTGCTCACGCCACCGTTCACGCTGGACGCGCTCGCACGCGGCTTCACCGTGCTGGGACGCGGCCGCGATCATCTCGGTGCGTATCAGGCGTCCGCGGGGGTGACCACGCGTCGCTGGGCCCGCGACCACGACGACACGCTGGTGGCCTACATCCGCGCCCATCGCGAGAGCCTCGACTGGACGCTCGCGCCCGAGAATCGCCCGGCGGTGACGCGGCATCTCGCGGCCGAGTTCGGCCTCACGCCGGAGCGGGCGTCGGCGACCTACGCGGCGCTCGCGGATCCCGCCGATGGGCTCTTCCCCGAGGCGCGCGTCGACGTCGCGGGCGTCGAGACGGCGCTCTCGCTCCGGACGGAGGCAGGCCTCCTGCCGCCGGAGTCGCGGCCGCTGACGCGCTACTACGACACGAGCTATCACGATCGAGCAAGCCAGCAACGAAACACGAACCCGAGGAGTGAACGATGAGGCGAGCGCGTGGCGTCGTCCTGATCCTGGTGCTGCTGATGATCCCGCTCTCCGCTTCCGGTCAGTCGGGACG
>JBKPPN010000207.1:0-11174 GCA_046733575.1 Candidatus Methylomirabilota bacterium
CGTCGGGTTGCCACGCGCCCGCTCCTCGATCACGCGCTCCAGCAGGCTCGCGACGAACGTCACGCCGCTCGCCTTCACCGCCTGCAGGTCGACCGGGGCGAGCAGCCACGGCCGACCGGAATCGCGCGCGCCCTCGACGCTGTTGGCGACGAGGTCGGCGAGCGTGGCCACCGGTGACGCCGCCCGCATCGCCGCGCGCACGTCGGCGGGCGACGCGACGTTCAGGAGACGGCTCACGGTCGGGTACGCGCGTGTGAGGTCGACCGCGTCGTCACCGCGGACACCGACGACCGCGGGCCCGTCGTGCGCAGGGAGCCACGCGCGGCCCACGAGGAGCGCGTCCTGGCGGTCGCGGGGCAGACAGTCGGCGGCGTCGAGTCGCATCGGCCCGGCATGCTACCACGCCGCTCGGCGCCGGACGGGAGCCCGGCCGCGACGCGGGACGATTTCTTGACCGCCTCGACTCTCGAGGACTACGCTTCGCTCTGTCGAACCCCGGCGGGGGCGCAGGAGGGCTTCCCATGACGACACAGGCGACGACAGGCCGCCTGCGCAATTCGGTGCGGACGTGGCGTCGGTCGCACGCGGCCGTCCTGGCCCGCTGGGGCGGTCCGCTGCTGACGGCCGTTCTGTTCCTTGCCATCGTCGTGGTGTCCGAGCGAATCTGGCCCATCCCGGACGCGTTCGCGCTCCTGGTGCTCACCACCGTCTTCGCGGCGTTCTCCGGCGGCCGGCGCGCGGGCCTGCTGAGCGCGGGGCTCACGGTGCTGTGCCTCGCCTACCTGTCCGCCACGCTGGGTCCGCCATTCGGCGTGACCGCGGGGAGCGTGGGGCGGATCGTCGTGTGGGGGGCGGTCCTGTCCGTGATGGTCTTCATCATCGCGCTCATGAAGCGACGCGCGGACGAGGCCTCGGACGAGATCGTGCGGCGCGAACGCCAGCACTCGGTGGAGCTCGCCAGCTCACTGGCCGAGCACACGCGGGCCGAGGCGTCGCTTCGCTCGCTGTTCGAGCGCAACCTCGCCGGCATCTTCCGCTCGCGGCGCGACGGACGCATCCTCGAGTGCAACAGCGCCTTCGTGGAGCTGGTCGGGGCGCGGTCGCGGGAGGAAGTGCTGTCGCGCAACGCCAGGGAGTTCTACGTCCATCCCGAGGACCGTCAGCACGTCCTGAAGCTCCTCCAGCCCGGCGTCGTCCTCACCAATCACGAGCTGGAGTGGCGTCGCGCGGACGGCCGCACCGCGTGGGTGCTCGTCAACGTCCGGGAGGTCTCCGAGGGCACGAACACCTACCTGGAAGGGATCGTCCTCGACGTGACGGACCGCCGCCGCCGCGGTTGACTAGCTGACATGGGGGGCCCGACGCCCCCCAAGCCCCCCGGCTCGGAGACGGCGCGGCCAAGCCGCGCCGCCCCTCGGGTTACCGAGACACACTCCTAGGGCTTCGCGGGCGGGTAGTCGCGCGTGTAGAGCGGCATCTTCAGGAAGTCCGCGGCGCTGTAGGTCCAGAACTGCGACACCATCGGGTAGGTGTGGACGACCGTGTTGACGAGACGGCCGTTCACGCGGTCGACCTTGAGGATGTAGACGTTCTCGGTGGGGTTGCCATATTCGTCGAGCTTGATCGGTCCGCGCGGGTCCTCCACCGTCTCGATGGCCTTCTTGATCGCGGCGATGAACTTCTCGCGCTCGTCGATCTGCCCGCCCACGCTCCGCGCGGCCTCCACGATCCACCGCCCGGAGCTGTACATGATGGCGTTGAAGTAGGACGGCGGGCGGCCGAGCTTCGCCTCCGCGAACTTCATGAACGACTGGTTCGCGGGGTTGGGCAGCATCGGGCTCCAGTGGAGCGCGTTGATGATCCCGATCGCCTCGTCCCCCATGCCGCGCAGGGCGTGCTCGTCCATCATGACGCCGCTGCCGATGAGCGGCTTCTTGCCCGGTAGGTCCGCGTACTGCTTGACGAAGCGCGGCGACTGACCGCCGACGAACACCGCGCACACGGCGTCGATGTCCTTGGGGATCTGCGAGAGGTACGGCGCGAAGTCGAGCGCGTTCAGGGGCACGAACAGGCGCTGCACGACCTTGCCGCCGTTGTCCTCGAACACGCGCTGAAAGCCGCCGATCTGTTCGTGCCCGAACGGGTTGTCCATGGCGATGGCGGCCACGCGCTTGTACTTGAGCGTCTTGGCCGCGTAGTCGCCGAGCGGGTGCATGATCTGGCTCGCCGCGAAGTTCGAGCGCAGGATCCACTTCGCGGGCTTGCGCTTGGTGAGATCGTCGGGCGTGGTGAGGAAGATCGTGGGGAGCTGGTCGCGCTCGATCGAGGGCACGAGGCCGTACCCGATGTGCGAGAGCAGCACGCCATCGAGGACGTGCACCTTGTCGAGGGTGGTCAGCTTCCGGTACTTCGCCAGTGCGGAGGCCGGATTGCCCTCGTCGTCCTCGGCGATGAGCTCGATCTTGCGTCCCGCCACTTCGCCCCCCGCCTGGTCGAGCGCCAGCTTGAGCCCGTCGAGCATGTCCTTGCCGGACTGCGCGAAGATGCCGGTGAGCGGAGCGATGTAGCCGATCTTCAAGGGGTCCGCGGCGCGTGCGGGCAGCACGACGCCGAGCGCCGCGAGGAACACGGCGAGCAGGACAGCGATGCGTCGGATCATGCGAGGCCTCCGGTCGGGGAAGAATGGCTCAGGCTACGCAGCGCGCACGATGCCGTCAACGTCGTCGTGTCGTCTCGAGCTCCACCGCGTTTACTTTCCGGTGAGCTTCACGTCCTCGTACGGAGCGGAGTACGCGTGACCGGGGATCAGCCCCAGGCCTGACTCCGCGACGCGCGCACCGACGCCGTTCAGAAACGACAGCTGCCAGATCGGCGCGTACAGCGCGCGCTCGTGCACGAGCTGCTGGATCTTGTGGAGGATCGCCTCCCGCTTGCCGCGGTCGCGCTCGGCGGCCTGCTCGCTGAAGAGCCCGTCGATGTCCGGCGTGCTGCCGTAGACGTACGCGCCGCCTGATGCGACGTAGGCTTCGACGCGGGTGGCCGCGTTGCCGAAGGCCCCGCTCGATCCCTGGATCAGGTTCTTCAGCTTCTTGTCGCTGTAGTTCTTGTAGAAGGCGGCGCGCTCCAGCGCCCGCATCTTGGTGCGGACGCCGACCGCCTCCAGATAGTTGATGACGGCTTCGCCGACGTTGGCGTAGGAGACATCGCAGAAGTACTCGCCGGCGTCGAGCCCCGAGGGATAGCCCGCCTCGGCGAGGAGGTTCTTGGCGCGCGCGGGGTCGTAGGCCGGGACGGGCGGCTGCCAGTAGTACTCGAAGCTCACCGGGATGATGCTGCCGCTCACCTTGGAGTGGCCCAGCGTCTCGGCCTGGTTGATGGCCTGCCGATCGAACGCGTGATTCACGGCCAGGCGCACGCGACGGTCGTGGAAGGGCGACTTCTGGTCCCACTGATCCGCGAAGTAGATCCAGAAGGGCGACAGGATCAGCGTCGGCTTGAGGGTCAGCCCCTTGGTGCGCTGGAGCTCCTCGGCGAGCGCGCCGCGCACGGAGTAGACGACATCGACCTCGCCACGCTTGAGCGCGGCGAGCCGTGACGACTCGTCGGGAATCACGCGGAGCACCAGGCGCTTGACGTTCGGCACCTTGCGCCAGTAGCCCTCGAAGGCTTCGAGGACGAGCTCCACGCCGGGCGTGAACGACACGAACTTGTAGGGGCCGGCACCGATGGGGGCCTTCTTGAACCCCTCGTCGCCGACCTTCTCGACGTACTTCTTCGGCACGATCCAGTCCGCCGCGGTGGAGTTCGTGTAGAAGGTCATGAAGTCGGGCCACGGCGCCTTGAGGCGGATCCGCACGCGGCCGCCGTCGGCGTCGACGCTCTGGACGTGGTCCTTGAGCGCCTTCGCCGCGACGCCGCGGTAGCGCTCGAAGGAGAACTTCACGTCCTCCGCCGTCACGGGATCACCGTTGTGGAAGCGGACGCCCTTGCGCAGCACGAACTCGTAGACGAGGCCGTCGGGCGACATCGTCCACGACTCCGCCAGGCTCGGCGCCGCGGTATTGGTGGGCATCGGCTTCACCAGCGCGTCGTGCATCGCGTAGAACAGCATGTACGGGGTGATGAGGCCGGGCGCCTCCGCGGGGTCGAACCACGTGGGGGCGAGCGTGATGTGAACGCCCCACGTCATCTGACCCTCGGGCGCGGCATCGGAGACGCTCGTCATCGTGACGGCGGCGGTGAGCACCACCACCGCGGCGACGGCGAGGGGGCGGACACGGAATCGTGCCGATCGCGTCATGACGTTCTTCCTCCCGGACGGAATGCCGGGATTATCGCAAGAATCGTTCAGGGCCGGGACCGCTCCTCCGATCGCTCGGCCACCTCCGACCGGAACGAGAACACCGCAGGATCGGCGGGATCGATGTGGCCGCGCACCCACGCGGTGATGGGCGAGCCGTGCACCTCGACACGGGTGAAGTTCTCGACGATCTGCCCGGCCGCCGTCCGGAGCGGCCGGTCGACGCGAAACAGGTGCGTGTCCCCGTGCACGAACGCGACGGGCTTGCCGTAGGCCGTCGTCTCCGCCTCGACGGCGGCGAGAAAGGTGTCGAATCCGCTGCGCCGGCGTGCGCCGCGCGGGAGCTCGAAAAACGGATTGGCCTGTAGCGCCAGCACGACGCCCGGCGCTCGGCGCTGGATCGCCTCGCGGAACCCCGCGCGCACCCACGCGATGTTCGCTTCGTTCCGCTCCGCCCACTCGTCGTCGGAGGCGCCGGCATGACCGCGGTTGTTGTTGCTGCCCGGCACGTTGAGGCCGACGAAGACGACGCCACCGTGCGTCCACCGGACGTTCTCGCGAAATTTCGCCCAGCGCGCATCCGCGCTCTGGCGCTCGAGCGGCATCGTGCGCTTGCCCAGGCTTCGATCGCCGGCGGTGAAGATCTCGCGCAGCTTGCGCAGACGCTCCACGGGGTCGTAGCCGCCCGCCGACGCACGGTGGCAATCCGTCCATTCGTTGTCGCCGAACAGCAACACGAACGGATGCGCCGAGGCGTTGAAGAGCGCGAAGCGCTGCCGGAACAGCTCGTCCGTGCACGCACTGCTGCCGTTCTTGAAGTCGCCGACGTGGACGACGAAGGCCAGCGGCGTCCTGTCGAGGTCGACCATCATGCCGTCGAAGGCGATCTCCTCGAGGGCGGTGTACGGGGTGTCGCCGATGAGCGCGAAGTCGAGGAGTCGCCCTCGCTCGGGGGCCGACCGGACCCGGGCGGTGGTCAGCGTGGTGACGACGAGAGCCGCGCCGAGCAGGAGCACGAAGAGGCGCCTGACGCCGGCAGCGGACGGACGAACCGTCAGCGCAGGAAGTCCTCCAGGCGGACCTGGCCCGAGCCCTGCGGATGGACGCGGCGGAACTGCTCGCGCTCCTTGGCTCGCCACGTGGCGGGCTTGGTGGCGTCGATCATCATCTTGCCGCCCACGCGCTGCCACGCCGGTGATCCCGGCGGCGAGAGCTCCGGCGAGGCGATGTCGAGCAGGTGCGCGCGCATCCCGGGAACGACGGTGACGTCGCTCTCCGGGTTCACGCGGGTCCCCAGCGCCCACATCACGTCGCGCGCGTCGTGGATGTCGACATCCTCGTCCACCGCGATTGCGATCTTCGGATAGAGATAGGGCGACGAGAGCGCGGCCATGAGGGCGGCGCGCGCCTCACCGTCGAATCGCGGCGTCATCTTGACGATGACGACGTAGCGGCTGCACCACGGCGGGCACGCCACGTCGTGCACGTCGATGCCGCCCGCTGTCTCGCGCACCCGGTTGTAGAGTCCGGCCTCGACGGGGAGGGCGCCCAGCACCTGGTGGTCGGTGAACCGCGTGGCCTGGATGTGCCGGTACATGGCGTCGCGTCGCATGGTGATGGCGGACACCTCGAACACCGGGTTGTCGCCCTGGCCCGCCATGTAGTTCGTGACCTCGCCGAAGGGGCCCTCGTCCTCTCGCACGCCGGGCAGCACGTGGCCCTCGATGACGACCTCGGCGTGCGCGGGCACCTCCATGTCGATGGTGGCGCAGCGGACGAGCTCCACCGGCTCGTCGAGCAGGATCATGGCGAAGTCGAGCTCGTCCTCGTCGAGCTTGCCCGTGTAGCACGCCGCGATCTCGTAGGCCGGGTGCACGCCGATCACGACGGCCATGGGCATGCGCTCGCCCTGCGCTTCGTACTTCTTGTGGTGCCGCCAGGTGTGACGGGGCACCACGAGAAAGCCGGTGCGCCGCGGTCCCTTCACCTGGTGGCGGAGGAAGGCGAGGTTGCGCACGCGCGACTCGGGATCGCGCGTCATGCAGATGCCGGCGCCGATGTACCGTCCGGCGTCGGCCTCGGAGTGGATCGCGACCGGCAGTCGCGTGATGTCCGCGTCGTCTCCCGTCTTCACGATGTCCTGCACGGGGCCGCGCGGCACGACGGTGACGGACCCCGTCCCGATGCGCTGCATCGCACGCGCGAGCGTCTGCACGACCTGGTCGGGCTCGCACCCGAGGATCCGGGCCTGGAGCTCGCGACGCGAGACGAGGCGGTCCACGAGCCGCCAGCCGGGAAAGCCCTTGAGCTGCTCGAAGACGATGGGCCACTCGGCCTGATCGCACAGCGCCCCGACGTTGGTGAGCGGATCGACCTCGCGGTGCACGTTCAGGCGCACGTCCTTCACGTCGTCGAGGTACGAGCGGAGATCCTTCGGCATGACGCGATTCTACGCGAGCGGCGCGCCGCCCCAGCGCTCGCGCACGGCGAACTCGCCCACGGGCTTGCGCCGGAGCTTCGACAGCGGCTTGACCGGCTTGCCGAGCGGCATGACCGCGGCCACCGCGACGTGCGATGGAATGCCGAGCAGCGCCTGGATCTTCGGCTCCTCGGAGCACGCGAGCGTGGTGATGGTCCCGCCGAAGCCCTCGCTGCGCGCGGCGAGGAGGATGTTCCACGCGAACGGATAGATCGAGGCGCCGCTGATCACCCCGATGCGCGAGAGCCCCTGATCCGTCGAGGCCACCACGCGCAGGTCGACGCAGAGGACCAGGACGACGGCGGCCTTCAGCACCGGCTCGATGAGACGGAACATGGGCTCGGTGCCCGCGATCGTCCCGGCGTCGGCGCGGGTCGGCACGATGGTGTTGAACGGGTTCTCCTTGAGCTGCAGCTGCGCCGTGTACCGCTTCGCGGCGGGCTTCGTGAGCTCCGCCAGGGCCTCGCGCGTCTTTTCGTCCCGGACCACGATCACGTTCCAGCCTTGGCGGTTGCCGCCGCTCGGCGCGAAGCGCGCGTTGTCGAGGATCTTCACCAGGGTCGCATCGGGCAGCGGCTCCCCCGTGAACTCACGCGCGGAGAACGTCGTGCGCATCGCATCGAACAGCTCCATCCGGACCTCCCTGGCGGAGACATGGTGCTCGGCCTCGAACCCGCTCGCGAGATTACCAGGAAACGAGAGGGGACCATCGAGCACCCGGCGGCGGGACGCCGTCGGCCGTCACGGAATCGTCAGCGTGCGGGGGTCAGCACGAGGGCGCCGGAGCGGCCGCGGTCGTCGGAGGGAATGGCGCCGTCGGCGTCGCGGATCTCGACGGTGAGGGCGCCGTCGACGCCGATCCTCACGACGCCGAAGTTCAGGAAGCTGGGCCGGGACGGGTCGGGACGCCGGCCGCGCGCGTACAGCTCGACGGGGTTGAAGGTCGGAGAGAGTGCACCGGGGGGCGCGGAGCGCGCACTGGCCGGTCCGGCGATGAACTCGTGGACGATGAGGCCCGCGAGCTCCGCGCGCGGCTCGTAGCGCAGGAAGCGGGCGTGATGGACGTCGCCGGCCAGGAATACGACGTTCTTGATCCCGCCGCTCCTGATGGCGGCGAGGATCCGCCGGAGCTCGGACTCGAAGCCGAACGGATTCGCCGCGTTGCCGTTGCGGTGGCTGTCCAGGCGCGGGCCGGCGGCCCAGCTGTCCCGCACGTTGTAGAGCGGTGTCATCGGCCCGTCGGGCGCGGACAGCCGGTAGCTGCCCGTCACCGCCGACAGCGGGACGTCGGTGGCAACGATCTTCCACACGATCCCGCGCTGCTCGGCCGCGCGAAGCGCGGCGATCAGCCAGTCGCGCTGCTCGGCACCCAGCATCGTCTTGGCCTTGCCGTCGAGACGCCGGAGGTCGCCATCGGCGAAGCGCAGCTCGAGCGCCGTCCCGGCGCCGTCCGGCACCGTGTTCTCGTCGCGATGCGAGCGGGCGTCGAGCACGAACAGCTCGGCGAGCTTGCCCAGGCGGATGCTCCGGTGGATGCGACCGGCAGGGCCGATCGGTGTGAACTCGAAGAAGCTCTGACGGCCGGGCGCGTGCAGGGCGGACATCGGCCGCGGATCGGCGATGCCGCGCAGGGCGCCGACGTTCGTCTCGCCGGGCGCCCAGTCGTTGACGACCTCGTGGTCGTCCCAGGCGTAGACGTTCGAGGTCCCGGCGCGGAAGCGACGATACGCCTCGTCCTCGAGGTTGTACTTCCACTTGGCGCGATACGCGGCCAGCACGTCGGCGGGCATCTTCAGTCGCGGGTCGCTCGCGGAGACGAGCTGGTACGCCGCGGTGTCGGGATCGGCGCTCAGCGCGTTGCGCGGGTGATCGGGGAGCGTCGTGACGGGATCGCACGGGTAGTCGGCGTAGACGGAGTCGCCGCTGGCGAGCGCGACGTCCGGCGCCAGGCGCGCCATCTGCACGAACATCGCGTAGCCGCGCTCGGGATCGCGGCAGTAGTTCTGCCCGCCGATGTCGCCCCACCACACGAGGCTCACGGGACGCGCGACGTCGTCCGGCGGCGGCGTCTTGAAGTGGCCGGTCTCGGAGACGACCTCCGTGCCGTCCGCGCCGACGAAGCGCACGCGGTACAGGTAGCGCGTGTCGGCGTTCAGCCCGTCGATCACCGCCTTGCCGGTGAAGTCGCTCGTGGCGTCGACGGCGGGTCCGGCCTGACGCTGTGTCGGCCAGCCCGGCGTGCCGGTTGCGCCGTACTCCACGACCATGCGGCTCGGGCCGCTCGCGCGACTCCAGACGACCGCACTCGCGGCGGTGACGTCGCCCGCCGCGATACCGTGCGTGACGCGCAGGACGTCGGCCGAGCGTGCGGGCGGACCCGTTGCGATGACCGCGAGCGCCAGCGTCGCGAGACCGGCCGCGGAACGTAACCTCCAGATCACGCCGATCCGTCCGGCTCGCCGCCGTGCTGGGCGAAGGCGTACCAGGGACAGATCAGCCGCTCGGCGAGCTCGACCAGCGCGAAGAGCACGATGGCCATCACGGCGAGCAGTCCCATCGCGCCGAAGGCGAGGTTCGACTTCCAGTACGACGTCGCGGAGACGATCACGTACCCGAGCCCCTTGTCGGAGCCGACGAACTCACCGACCACCGCGCCGATCACCGCCAGCGTCACGGCCACCTTGAGACCGCTGAAGAAGAAGGGGAGCGCCATGGGGAAGCGGACTTTCAGGAACGTCTTGAGAGCGCTGGCCCGGTACGAGCGACTGAGATCGAGCAGCTCCGGCGGCGTCGCCGCGAGCCCCGTCGCGGTGTCGACCACGATGGGGAAGAACGCGACGAGAAACGCGACCACGACCTTCGAGACCTCGCCCGCGCCCAGGAGCAGCAACAGCACCGGGGCGATGGCGACCTTGGGCACCGCCTGCGTGACGACGAGGAGCGGATAGAGCGCGCGTCGCAGGAGCGGCGAGTAGACGATGAGCACGGCGAGCGGCGTGCCGACGGCGATCGAGAGCGCGAAGCCGGCGAGCGTCTCGTACAGCGTCACCCAGGCATGGCCGGCGAGACGCCATCGCCACTCCCACGTCTCGGCCAGGATGCCGAGCGGCGCGGGTACCACGAACTTCGGGATGTTGAAGACGTGATAGGCCAGCTCCCACGCCACCACCACGCCGAGCAGGACGCCGACGGGCAGGGCGGCGCGTCGGACAGCGCGGCTAGGGCCGGTCGGCATGCGCGCTGGCGGGACGACGGCTGTAGATGAGGGCGCGGATCTCCTCGCTGTAGCGCTGGAAGAGCGGATCGAACTCCATCTCCACGCGCCGCGGCCGCGGCAGTGCGATCTCCAGGACCCGCGCGATGCGACCGGGACGCGGCGACATGACGACCACGCGGTCGGCGAGCAGGATCGCCTCAGGGATGCTGTGGGTGACGAACAGGATGGTCTTCGGCCGTTCCTCCCACACGCGGAGCAGCTCGAAGCCCATCTCCTCGCGCGTCATCGCGTCGAGGGCGCCGAACGGCTCGTCCATCAGCAAGAGCATGGGGTCGTGCACGAGCGCGCGGCACAGCGCGACGCGCTGTTGCATGCCGCCCGACAGCTCCCACGGGTACTTCGCCTCGAAGCCCGCGAGACCCACGAGCTCGATGAGTGAGCGCGCGCGGGCGCGATAGCCCTCGCGCGACTGCCCGAGCATCTCGATGGAGAACAGCACGTTGTCGAGAACGGTGCGCCAGGGCAGGAGCACGGCGCTCTGGAAGACGAAGCCGACGTCGGGGAACGGCTCGCGCACGGCGCGGCCGTCGATGGCGATGTCGCCGCGCGTGGCGGGCACGAGCCCCGCCACCAGTTTGAGGAGCGTGCTCTTGCCACACCCGCTCGGCCCGACCAGGCTGACGAACTCCTTGTCGCGCACGTCGAGCGTCACGCCGACGAGCGCCTCGACCTCCTCCCCGCGCCGCGCGCGGTAGGTCTTGGCGACCGAGCGCAGCTCGATCACACCGGCGCGGCGTAGCGGTTCACGGGATACGGTGCAGCCACGAGGGGACGGCACGCCTGGGAGATGTACGGCGACATCTCGTCGGCGAATTTCCAGGCCGCGGCGTTGCGCCCGCGCAGGCTGTCGGCCGCCGCTTGCGCCCTGGCGCGCAGGGCCGACTCGTCGATCGTCAGCACGCGACCGTCGCGCACGACGATGCGCCCGCCCACGATGACGGTGTCGACGCTCGCGCCGGTCTCCGCGTACACCAGCGAGCCGAGCGCGGCGCTCATTGGCTTCAGGAACGTGGAGTCGGCGCGGAGCAGCACGAGATCCGCCTTGGCGCCGCGCGCGATCGCGCCGGCCTGGTCGGCGAGGCCCAGGGCTCTCGCGCTGCCCTGCGTGGCGACGCGCC
>JBKPPN010000208.1:0-10211 GCA_046733575.1 Candidatus Methylomirabilota bacterium
GGCCAGCCCCACGTCGTAGAGCGGGCGGTCCTTGTCACCCGTGCCGTCTTCGATGGAGCCGCCCACGAGGCCGATCCCGGCCGCGAGTCGAATCGTCTCCGCCGCGACGTCGGGCGCGTCGCCGAAGCCCTTCTCGAGATCGGCCGAGACGGGCAGATCCGTCGCCTCGACGATGGCGCGGCAATGCGCGAGCGCCTCGTCGCGCGAGACGCCGCCATCGCGCTTGCCCAGCGTGCCGGCCTGCGCGCCGCTCGACGTGGCGATGGCCGGGAACCCGAGGCCCGCGAGGATGCGCGTCGACCCGGCGTCCCAGGCGTTGGCGATCACGAATGCGCCCGGGCCTTCGTGCAGGGCGCGGAACCGGGCTGCCTTGTCCTTCTGCGTGGTGGCCATGGAATCTCCCTCCGTTTCCGTGACGGCGTCAGTGCTCGGGCTGGAGCTGTGATCGGCGCGACGCGCCAAGCGGCGCCACGCGCCACCGCGCGTACGCCACGACGGCGGCCATGATGCCGACGACGAGCGGGATCAGCGCCACGGCGCCGCCGAGCTGCAGCGAGATCACCGTCGCACCGATCATGATCACGACGAGTCCGGCCGCCGCGAGCGGCGTGAGGCCGGGCCAGATGCCGACGAGACCGGGGAGCACGAGCCCGAGACCGCCGAGCAGCTCCGCCACGCCGATGAATCGCAGGAACGCACCCGGCATGGCGATCTGCTTCGTCATCTCCTCGATGGGCATGAGGAGCTTCATGCCGCCCGCGAACACGAAGAGCGCGGCGAGCAGCCCCTGCACGATCCAGAGCGCGACGTTCACGATCGATTCCCTCCCGTCCGGGTTGCGCGGTCTGCGGCCGTGGCGGCGTCGAGGCTCGCCAGCCCGCGCTCGAAGTTCGAGCCGATCATCGCGTCCATGTCCATGACGAGCGAGAGCGCCTTGGCCACGAACCCGTTGCGACCGCTCATCGACCACGTCACCTGCGAGCCCGCCCCGCTCGGGACGAACTCGAACTGCGCCGTGTGCGTGCCGGGCAGCGGCTTCAGGAACTCAAGACGGATGGTCACGCTCCGCGCCGGCCGGCTGTCGGTGATGATCATCCGGCCCTCGCCGACCTGGCGGTTGCCGCGCCACGCGTACACCGCGCCCGGTCCCATCGCCGCGCCCGACAGCTCCCGCTGCATCGAGGGGTCGACCGTCTCCCACGGCGACCACCGTGTCCACGTCCGGAAGTCGCTGACGTACGCGTGCACCACGTCGGGTGGCGCCGCCATCGTGCGCGAGCGCACGACGCGAAAGTCGGACGGCCGCGTCGCGATGTAGGCGGCCAGCGCCGCGCCGACCACGCCGGCCCCGAGCACCATCTTCTTCAGCATCGCTCCGTTGCTCCTCCTCGGTGTGGTGACGGGTCGACTCACCCGCCCGCCATGGCGCCCACGATGAGCAGCGGCTCGTCGCCCGCGGCCACGGCCTCCGGCAGCGCGGCATCGGGCGACTCGTGGGACAGGTCTTCCTCGCACGCGAAGATCCGCAGGAACGCGCGACGCTCGCACGTGATGTGATCCCGGATCGTTCCGCGCAGCATCGGATAGCGCGCCTCCAGCGCGTCGAGCACGCTGCGCTGGGTGACGCGTCCATCGACGTCGAGCTTCACCTCGCCGTCGACGCGGGCCAGGGTGCGGAGATGCGCGGGCAGCACCACCCGGATCATGGCAGGGTCTGGACCTCGACGGACACCACCGACGGCAGATCGCGCACGATGGGCGTCCAGCTGTCGCCCGCGTCGGCGGACCCGTAGACCTGGCCGCCCGTGGTGCCGAAGTAGATGCCGCACGGCTCGAGCGCGTCGACGGACATCGCGTCGCGCAGCACGTTGACGTAGCAGTGGCTCTGCGGCAGGCCCTTCGTGAGCGGCTCCCACTCCTGCCCGCCCGTCCGGCTGCGGTAGACGCGCAGCTTGCCCTCGGGCGGATAGTGCTCGGAGTCGCTCGTGATCGGCACGACGTAGATCGTCTCCGGCTCGTGCGCGTGCACGTCGATGGGGAACCCGAAATCGGTGGGCAGATTGCCGCTGACCTCCCGCCACGACTCGCCGCCGTCGTCGCTGCGCATGACGTCCCAGTGCTTCTGCATGAAGAGCACGCTGGGCCGCGAGCGATGCATGGCGATCCGGTGCACGCAGTGGCCGACCTCGGCCGTCGGGTTCGGGATCTGTTCCGACCGGAGCCCGCGATTCATCGGCTGCCACGAGCGTCCACCGTCGTCGCTGCGGAACGTGCCGGCCGCCGAGATGGCGATGAACATCCGGCCGTCACGCGAGGGATCGAGCAGGATCGTGTGCAGGCACATCCCGCCCGCGCCGGGCTGCCACACGGATGCCGAGGCGTGCGTGCGCAGCCCCGCGAGTTCCTGCCACGTGTGCCCGCCGTCCGTCGACTTGAACAGGGCGGCATCCTCCACGCCGGCGTAGACGGTGTCGGGATCGGTCAGCGACGGCTCGAGGTGCCACACGCGCGCGAACGCCCACGGATGCGGCGTGCCGTCGTACCAGAGATGCGTGCCGGTCGGACCGTCGTACGTGAACTTGTTGCCGACGGCTTCCCACGTCTTGCCGCCGTCGTCGGAGCGCTGGATGAGCTGCCCGAACCAGCTGCTCGACTGCGAGGCGTACAGCCGGTTCGGGTTCACCGGCGATCCCTTCAGGTGGTACATCTCCCAGCCGCCGAAGTGCGGCCCCGTGACGTCCCACCGCTGGCGCTTGCCGTCGGACGTCATGATGAATGCGCCCTTGCGCGTGCCGACCAGTACACGAACTCCGCTCATGCGTCACTCCTTCCTTGCTGTGCGAGGTGGCGGTCGGGATCATCATGGCCCTCCCGCCCGCTTCAACAGCATGTCGAACGGCGGAAGCGTGGATCGACACCGCACGGAATTATCGCCCGGAACGCCGACGTGGGGGCGACACGCGTCACCGCGTCGATCGGCCGGCACGCCTCTTGCCCGTGGGCCGCGTTGTTGGGTCACGCGGCTTGACGCCGCGGCACCGTTTTGCGTTAGTAGCGACGTGACGCGACGGCGGGTCCTGCTGTTCCTCGCGGCAGCGGCGAGCTCGCTGCTCGCGTTGCTCGCGCTCCTCACCGATCGTCGCGGCGTCTGGCTCGCGCTGGAGCGTGTCCTCGCGCCGCGCCTCGATCCTTCGTCCGCGCCCGGCCCGCTGTCCCGCCGCGATGTCGACACCGTCCTGGCCTACGCCGACGTGCTGCTGAGTGATACCGGAGTGTCCGCGGCGGCACGGGTGGACCTGGAAGGACACGTGCGCGACCGGTGCCAGCACGAGCCCGGCTATCGCGACGCCTATCGCCTCGCCGTCACCGTGCTGGACGACGCCGCGGGCGGCGAGTTCGCCTCGCGCCCGTTCGACGAGCGGCGACGCATCGTGCATCGGCGGAACTTGCACCGCCACGACGTGCGCGCGCGCGACTGGCTCTGGACCGTCGACCGTCGTGGCCTCGCCGTGCGCGCGCTCGCGGCGCGCGATCTCGTGGCCGGCTTTTTCCTGTCGTCCGCGGGCTGGGCGCTCCTGGGATACGAGACGTTTCCCGGACGCTGTCGCAACCTGAGCGATTACACGCGAGCGGGGTGACCCGGCCATGAGCGACGCCTCGCTCGAGGCCGACGTCTGCGTCGTCGGCGCCGGCGCGGCGGGCGCCATCGCGACGCTGGCGCTGGCGCAGCGCGGCCTCCGCGTCGTCACGCTCGAGGCTGGTCCTCGTTACGACGCGGCCGCGCGGGCGCTGCAGGCCCGTCGCGCCGCGCGCGGCGACATGCCCTGGGTCGCGCCGGTGGCCGGTCTTCTCCGCTACACCGCGCGCGGCGACGTGAGGTACGACCTGGGCTCCCGTCGCGTGCGAGCCGTGGGCGGCTCCACGCTGCACTGGGAAGGCTACGCGGTGCGCTTGCATCCCGATGACTTCCGCCTCCGGTCGTTGCACGGCGTCGGCGAGGACTGGCCGATCGACTACGCCGAGCTCGAGCCGTACTACGTCCGGGCGGAGCGCGCGCTCGGCGTCGCGGGCGCGCCCGACGATCCGTGGGGTCCGCCGCGCAGCGCGGAGTTTCCGCTCCCGGCGTTTGCCCTGAGCTTCACCGATCGCATCTTCGCCGACGCGGGCCGCGGCCTCGGCATCACCGTGCATCACCTGCCGCAGGCGCGGAACTCCGTCGCGTACGACGGCCGCTCGGCGTGCCGCGCGTGCGCGACGTGCCAGGCCTGTCCGACGGGAGCGAAGGCGAGCGTCGATCTCACGCACATCGCGCGTGCCGAGGCAACCGGGCGCGTCGCGCTCGTCACGGAAGCGGCGGTGGTGCGGCTCGAGACCGACGCGGGCGGACGCGCCACGGAGGCGATGTACGTCGACGGCAGCGGCGCGCGCCGGGCGGCGCGTGCTCGCGTGTTCGTGCTGGCGGGCGGCGGCGTGGAGAACGCGCGCCTGCTGCTCGCGTCGCGCGCGGCGACGTTCCCTGACGGCCTCGGCAACCGGTCCGGCCTGGTGGGAAAGCGCTTCACGTCGCATCCGTTCGTGGACGTCATCGGCCGCGTCGCGCGCTCGGTCCATCCATACCGCGTCGGCTTCTCGACCGCGATGTCGCGTCGGTACGCGCTCGGCCCCGATCGCGCACGCCGCGCCTCGTTCATGCTGGAGTTCCTGAACTCCGCCGGGCTACCGCCGCATCTGATCGCGCTCACGAGCGGCCTGTCCGGGGACGCGCTGCAGCGACAGGTCGTCGATCAGTTCGGCCACACGCTCGGCATCCGTGTCTACTGCGAGCAGCTTCCTGATCCGGCCAACACCGTCGATCTGGATCCGTCCACGCGAGACCATCTCGGTCAGCCGGTGCCGCGACTGACGTGGAGCGTCGGCGCCTACGAGCGCGGCGCGTTGCGCGAGGCGGCGGAAGTGGCGGCGAAGATCCTGCACGCGGCCGGCGCCACCGACATCCGTACCGGTCCGCTGTCGGCGGCCGCGCACCAGATCGGGACGCACCGGATGGGTGACGATCCGCGAACGAGCGTCACCGATTCACGACTCAGACTCCACGACGTCCGGAACGTCTACGTGCTGGGCAGCGGCGCCTTTCCGACGGCGAGCTCGTCGCCGCCGACGCTCACGATCGCGGCGATGGCGATCCGTGCCGCCGAGCACATCGCGGGCGCGTTGCGTCCCCGAGGTGAGCGCGCGCCATGAGGGCGAGCATCGAGTCGTCAGCGGGGAGGCATCTGGAGCAGAACACGTCGGCACCGACCGTGGTCGGTGCCGACAAGACGTCAGGTGAGAGGAGAGACCGCGCCGGGGCGGCTTACTTTCTCCGACTCATCCGCCACCACGCGAGCGCGGCCGCGCCGACGCCGAGCAGCGTGATCGAGCTCGGCTCGGGCACCGGGGCTTGCGGAGCGCCGGCGTTCGCGACACCGACCACAGCAAGGATCGCAGTAGCGATCATCGCGGCGAGAGAGAGGAGCCTGTGCATTGAACCGTTCCTCCTGTCGGAGTGATCGCGTCCCGTTCGCGACCGGGAAGCATGCAAGTTACGCCGCACGTATGACTCCACAACGAAATCAACGCGTCACGCGGCGTTCGCGGCGCCATCGATGTGGCGTGGCAAGTGAGCTGACACCCGGCGCGAGCGACGGCCAGATGCCGCGGGTTCGTCAAGTGGGCGAACACATTGAAGCGCGGCGAACCGGCTCCGGGTGTCGGGCCTTCGCGGGTGTCAAATATCCTGACGCGCGGCCGTCGCGGCGAGGAGCTCGCTCTGACTCACGGGCGCTCGGCGAAGGCGGACGCCGAGCGGGCGCAGGGCGTCCTCGACCGCCGCGACGAGGACGGCGGGCACGGGAATCGTCCCGCCCTGACCCGCGCCCTTCGCGCCGAGCGGATTCAGTGGCGACGGCGTGCCGAGATGCTCGATCTCCATCGCGGGGACGTCGGGCGCCGTCGGCATCAGATAGTCCATCATCGTCGCGGTCAGCACCTGGCCGTCGCTGTCGTGGACCACGCGTTCCAGGAACGTGTTGCCGATGCCGTGCACGATGCCGCCCGCGACCTGCCCGTCGACGACGAGCGGATTGAACAGCGTCCCGAAGTCCTCGACGGCCGCGTAGCGCAGGATGGTCACCTGGCCCGTCTCGACGTCCACCTCCACCACGGCGGCGTGCGCGCCGGTCGGGTAGGTCGTGGCCGACGGCGTGAAGGCGGAGATGGCGCCGAGCCCCGGACCGGTGTCGAGCTTCAGCGGAATGCCGGCCTCGCCCAGCGCGCGCTCCGCGATCTGCGCGAGCGTGACGGTGCGGTCAGGCGAGCCCTTCACGCCGACCCGACCGTCGGCCAGCACGAGGTCCGCCGCGCTCGCCTCCAGCATGGACGCCGCGATGGCGAGCGCCTTCACGCGCGTGGCGCGTGCGGCCTCGAGCGCCGCGGATCCCGCCACGACGCCGGCCCGGCTCGCGAACGTGCCGATGCTGTAGCGCACGAGATCGGTGTCGCCCGCGAGCACCGTGACGTCGTCCGGGGCGACGCCGAGCTCGTCGGCGACGATCTGCGCGAATGTCGTGCGGTGACTCTGTCCCTGCGACGGCGTCCCGACACGAAGGTAAACGCGCCCATCGGTCTCGACGGAGACGGCGGCTTCCTCGTAGGGGCCAAGACCCGAGTCCTCCACGCAGCACGCGACGCCGAGGCCGACGTAGCGTCCTCGCCTCCATGCCTCGGCCTGCGCGCCGCGATGCTCCTCGTAGCCGACGAGGTCGAGGGCGCGCGCGAGCAGCGCGGGGACGTTGCCGCTGTCGTAGGTGCGCCGGCTGCCGTCCCGCGAGATGAAGCCCACGTCGTACGGATATTCGTGGGGCTGGATGAGGTTGCGCCGGCGCACCTCGGCGGCGTCGATGCCAAGACGCTGCGCCACCCGGTCGAGCAGTCGCTCCATCACGAACACCGCCTGGGGGCGGCCGGCGCCGCGCACCGGCGCCACCGGCACCGCATGCGTGTGCACGACCAGTCCTTCCATCCGGTAGTGCGGCACCTTGTAGGGGCCCGGCACGTTGACGAGGGTGAGGAGCGGCACGACGGGTCCCCACGGCGTGTAGGCGCCGTGGTCGTGGAGGAAGCGGCCCCGCACGCCGACGATGACGCCGCGCGTGTCGGTCGCGATCTCCACGTCGTGGATCTGCGTACGCTCCTGGTACGCGGCGAGCAGGTGCTCGCGACGATCCTCGACCCACTTCACGGGCCGCCCCACCCGTCGCGCCACGACCGGGACGACGAGATCCTCGACGTACGCCAGGCCCTTGTAGCCGAAGCCGCCGCCGACGTCGGGACTCAGGATGCGCACGCGATGCTCGGGCAGGCCGAGCGCGCGGGCGATGACGCCGCGATGGAGGAAGGGCACCTGCGAGACCGTCCACACCGTCAGGCGGCGCTCCGCGTCGCTCCACGAGGCGAGAATGCCGCGCGTCTCCATCGCCTGACCGGCGCCCCGGTGGATCTCGAAGCGCTCGCCCAGCACGCACGCGGCGCGAGCGAAGGCCGCCGCGACGTCGCCCTTCGTCGTGGTGAGGCGCGCCGCCACGTTGCTGCCGAGATCCTCGTGCACGAGCGGTGCGCCACTCGCGATCGCCGCGTCGAGGTCGATGATGGCGGGGAGCGGCTCGTAGTCCACGTCGACGAGCTCGAGCGCGTCCTCCGCGAGGTACCGGCTCTCGGCGACCACCGCCGCGATCGGCTCGCCGACGTAGCGGACACGGTCCTGCGCGAGGGTCGGGACGCCGCGCGACGGCAGCGTTGGATGCGCATGGCAATCGGGAAGGACACGGGCCGTCGAGGGGAGATCCGCCGCGGTGAACGCGGCCACGACGCCAGGCGCCGTCGCCGCGCGCGACACATCCACGCGGCGCAGCCGGGCGTGCGCGATGCTGCTCCGCACGAATGCGACGTGAAGCATGCCGGGCAGACGCAGATCATCGACGTACCGTCCGCGCCCGCGCAGGAGCGCGTCGTCCTCCACGCGCGCCTGCGCGCGCCCGAAGGAGCCCATCACCGGGCGGCGGCTTGGCGGCGCACGAACTCGGCGATGAGCCGGGTGTTCTCCTCCGGTTGCTCGATGAAGGTGATGTGCCCGCAGTCCTGGATGACCGCGAGCTCGGCGTTCGGCATCTCGTCCACGATGCGTTGCGAGAACGCGACCGGCGTCAGGATGTCGTTCGCCCCCACCACGACGAGGGTCGGCGTGGCGATCGACCGGAGCGACGCGGTCATCTTCGGCTGTCCCCCCTGCCCGGGCAGCACGCGACCGAAGCGCAGGATCGCGCGCAGGAACTCGACGTAGAGCTTCGGATCGTTGCGGGCCAGGCTGGCCACGAGGGCGTCGGCCGCCCGCGCGCCGCGCTCGGTGGCGATGAACTCCCGCGACAAGGTCCACAGCATCACGTGGTCGCGGATGACGTCGCCCATCCCGAGCCGCTCGATGATCGCGATGCGCATCCGGAAGTTCGCTTCGAGCGCGCGGTCGAGCTCGGAGAACGCCGCGACGAGGATCAGGCTGCGCGCGATGCCAGGATTCCGGCGGAGCAGCTCGAACGCGACACAGCCGCCCAGCGACGACCCGACGACATGGGCGCGCTCGATCCCGAGTGTGACGAGTAGCCGGGCGAGATCATCGGCCCAGAGCTCCATCGAGTACTCGCCGGGGGGGCGATCCGACTCCCCGGTGCCCCTCGGATCGTACGCGATGACCCGGAAGTGCTTCCGGAGCTCGGGGATCGCGTACTGGAAGTACGAGTGATCCAGCCCGAGCCCCGGGATGAGGACGATCGGATCGCCCGTCCCGTGCAGCTCGTAGTAGAGCCGGACCCCGTCAACCGTCGCGAACGCCATCGCGCTATTTCGTCAGCGAGACGATGGCCAGGTCCCACGCCTCCTGATTGGGATTCACGAACCCCTTCACCTTGGGGCCGAGCACGATCGGCGCGCGGTCGTGGATGATCGGCAGATACGCCGCATCCTTCATCAGCATCTCGTGCGCCTTGCGATAGAGGCGCACCATCGCGGCCTGATCCGTCTGGCGCTCCGCCTGCTCCACCAGGTCGTCGTACGCGGGATTCACGTAGTCACCCACGGGACCCCGGCCGCCGTAGTTCAGGCGGCTGTTCGACCAGAAGTTCAGCCACGTGTTCGTGGTCATCCCCCACGACAGCTGCGAGGCGTCCGCCTTGTTGGCCTGCAATCCGCCGCGCTGCTTGTAGATGTACGCGATCCACTCGTACGTCTCGATGTTCATCTTGATGCCGACCTTGGCCAGGTCGGCCTGGATCATCTCGGTGATCTGCACGGGCGCGATCTGGCCCGATCCCGACACCGACGTCATCCACTTCGCCTCGAAGCCGTTGGCGAACCCCGCCTCGGTGAGCAGCTTCTTGGCCGCGGCGGGATCGTAGCTGTACATCTTGAAATTCGGATCGAAGGGCGGCGACGACGGCGCGAACATCTGGTGCGCGGGCGACGCGGTGCCCTTGAGGAGCTGGGTGGCGATGGCGTCCTTGTTGATGGCCATCTGGATGGCGCGGCGCACCCGCACGTCGTGCGTCGGGTAGCCCTGGTTGGTGTTGAGCGAGTAGTACCAGTTGTGCGGCGGCCAGCTGAGCTGCATCTGGTAGCCCTGCGCCTTGAGCGGCTCCACGCTGTCGAGCGGCGGGGCGATGATCATGTGGACCTCGCCCGTCTGCAGCGCGGTGACGCGCGCGGCCGCCTCCGGGAGCGGCCGGAAGATCACGCGGTCCAGCGCCGGCTTGGCGCCCCAGTAGCTCTCGTTGCGCTTGAGCACGATCTTCTGGCCGCGCACGCGCTCCACGAACTCGAACGGTCCCGTGCCGACGGGATGCTCGGCGATGTCCTTGTTGCCCCACTTCTTGAGCGCCGTCGGGCTGATGAACGTCGCGCGTACCGGGCTGAACTGCGAGATCTGGCGGAGGAACTCCGCCCAGGGATGCACGAGGGTGATGGCGACGGTGTGCGAGTCGACCACCTTGACGTCCTTCACCTTGCGCATGAGCAGGTTCGCGTACCCGGCCGCGCGGTCGTAGTAGTGCGGGGCGTCCTTCTTCCAGATGCGCTCGAAGTTGTAGAGCACGGCGTCGGCGTTGAAGTCGGTGCCGTCGTGGAAC
>JBKPPN010000209.1:0-7016 GCA_046733575.1 Candidatus Methylomirabilota bacterium
GTTCAATGCGCTGGTCGTCAATCCGAAGCTGACGCCTCACATCCCCGATAATGCATGCGCACCGACCTTGGAGACGTCGAACACGACACTGCACGGCGTCGCGACGCAGGTCGGAAGCAACGACGACAACGGCCACGTGCGCTTGTCTGGCGAGGTCGATGTGCCGTTGTCCACGCGGCTGGACGCAGTCGCCTTCACGCTCGAGCAGGTGCTGTTCGAGCACGGGGGCGTGGACGAGGTGGTTCGCACGGGCAGACGCGAGGCCCTCGCGCCGCTCCGGCTGGAGCTGCAAGCCGGCAGCAAGCAGACGCGCGCGGTCTTCGCGACATCCCCGAGCGACGTGCCGCGTGCGCGCGCGGAGCTCTCACGCACCAGGACAGGATCGGTGGCGTTCGATATCCAGATCGACCGCGCCCAGATGCCGACGCTCCCGAACTGCGCGGGCGCGCCGCCCGCCGCGGAGCTGGCCACGCGGTTCACGCTCGACGACGCCGGGACGCCGATCACCGTCCTGGCCCGGCAAGAGTGGCTCTGCCAGGGCAAGCAGCTCCGCACACCGTAGGCCGGCTCGTGGCGCCGACGTGACGAACGCGCTGGGCGGCAAGCAAGCACGGGCCGTCTGCCTTGCGATGAGCCAACCCTCGGACTACCTTTCACATCCGGAGGTGCCACGGCCATGTTCGACCTCGACCGCTTCATCGAAGACTGCCGCTCCGGCCTGGCGACCGGCGCTCCGGAGCTGACCATCAAGGAGGTTGTCGCGCGCGCGGTGAGCCAACCGTCCGGGGTCGAGGCGGCGCTCGGCGTCCCGCGCGAGGGCGGGATAGCGAAGCTGCACCACTCACCCGAGCTCACCATCCTGAACGTCGTGTGGGCGCCCGGCATGGCGATCTATCCGCACGATCACCGCATGTGGGCCGTGATCGGACTCTACGGCGGCCGCGAGGACAACAGTTTCTACCGCCGCGGCGACCGCCGCCTGGTGCGCGCGGGGGACCGACGCCTCGAGGGTGGCGACGCCGCGGTGCTCGGCCACTCCGTCATCCACGCCGTCACGAATCCGCTGCGGACGTTCACGGGCGCCCTTCACGTCTACGGCGGCGACTTCTTCGCCACGCCACGCAGCGAGTGGATGAGCGAGGACGCCGAGGAGCAGCCCTACGACGTCGCGCGCGCCTTGAAGGTCTTTGCCGATGCCAACGCCCGGTGGCGTGCCGAGACAGGCCGGCTCACAGCTCCTTGAGGCGCGGATAGACCTCGCGGCTGAACATCTCCATGCCCTTCACGGTCTCGTCGTGGTCGAGATGGCCGGCCTGCCCCATGATGAGGAGCTGACCGAAGCCGCCGACGTGGTCGTACATCGCCTTGATCTGCCGGTAGACCGAGTCCGGGTTGCCGGCGAACACGAGGCCCGCCTTCATGAGCGCGCCGAGCTCCGGGTTCTGGAACATCTTGAAGATCCCCGGGTTGTTGCCCCGCATGGCGTTCACGGTGTTGGCGATGGGATGATAGCCGGGCGGGCTGGTGAACTGCGGCGGGACCTTGTTCGACTCGAGATACCACATGAGCTTGCGCGCCCCCGCGTAGCCTTCCTCGTCGGTCTCGCCCGTGTAGAGGAGCGCGGCGTACGCGAAGCGGTCCGTGCCGGGACGTGAGAGGCCGAGCTCCTCGCGACGCTTTCGATAGGTGTCGTAGACGACCTTCGTGCCGTCGAAGCCGGTGAGGAAGCAGGCCGCGATGTAGCCCTTCTCCCCGACGTCGCGCGCACTCGACGGACTGAGCGCGGTGATCCAGATCGGCGGGTGGGGCTCCTGGTACGGACGGGGCCAGATGTTGACCTGCCGGTGATGGAAGTACTTGCCCTCCCAGTTGAACGGCCCATCGTGACTGGTCCACGCCTTCAGGATCAGATCGTGCGCTTCCCAGAAACGCTCCATCATCTTCGTGGGCCGGTGATTCCCCGCCGACATCTCGTAGGGCACACCGCGCACGAAGCCGCACTCGAGCCGCCCGCGCGAGTAGACGTCGACCATCGCCATCTCCTCGGCGACGCGCACGGGCTCGCGACGGTTCGCGATGGGATTGCCGAGGATGAGCAGGCGCGCCTTGCGCGTCTCGCGCGCCAGGATCCCCATGACGATGGGACCGCCGGGATTGAGATTGGTCGCCGTCTGGTGATGCTCGTTGACCATGATCTCGAGGCCCAGGTCCTCGGCGATCTTCCACTCGTCGATGAAGCGATGGTAGAGGTCCGCGCCGAGCTTCGGATCGTAGTAGCGATTCGGCAGCTTCACCCGGATGGAGTCGTACTCCTTCGCATCCGGCAGCAGGTGATAGGCGTTCTCGCTGAAGAACCAGGCACGCATGACGCTCTCCTCTACGTCGGACGCGCGTCCAGGAACGCGCGTACCCGCGCCGCGAGTGCGTCGGGTTCCTCGAGGTGCGGGAAGTGGCCTGCGCGCGGGACGGTCTCGAGGCGCGCGCCCGGGATGGCATCGCGATAGGCCGCGCCGTAGTAGTCAGCGGCGACGAAGCGGTCCTCCGCGCCCCACAGCAAGAGCGTGGGCACCGTGATGCGACGCAGACGTCGGCGCAGCTTCGGATCGTGGAAGTAGGGCTCCCAGGCGTAGAGCGCGGTGGCCTCGCGGCTGCGCGCGATGGCGGTGAGCTGCTCGTCGGACAGCTTGGCGTGATCGACGGCGAAGCGCGCGGGGTCGCGGTACTGCAGCTCGATTACCTCCTGCGGATGCAGGGCGAAGATGTCCGGGATGTCGCGCGTCTCCCGGTCGCCGACCTTGATGCCGAGCGCGCCGACGAGGACGAGCGCGGCGAGACGATGGCCGCAACGCACCGCGATCTCGGCCGCGATCCAGCCGCCCAGCGAGCAGCCGACGAGGACGACGTCACGCAGGTTCCGCTCGGCGAGCAGATCGAGGTAGAGGTACGCGAGGTCGCCGACGGTGTCGACGTCCTCGATCTCCGGCGCGAGTCCGAAGCCGGGATGCGTGGGGGCGAGCACGCGCGCGTGCGCCGCCATCAGGTCGAGATACGGCGCCGCGGGATCGAGTCCCTCCTCGCCGTGGAGCCAGAGCACGGGCCGTCCGGTGCCGCGTTCCAGCAGCTCCACCTCAGCGTCCCCGACCTTGACCAAGCTCATGCTCGCGACCTCATCACTGCGGGGTTGCCGCGGCTCTCATCCCGCGCGGCATCCCCGCCGCGCGCGTCGGCGCGCGCGCTTGCCGTATGATCGGCGACTATAACAGGAAGGCGAGGAGGGCAGGCGCCATGGACCGGCTCGTCGCACGCGTGCTGACGGTGATCGTGAGCGCCGTCCTGCTCGCCATCGCCGTCTCGCCGCCGACGGCAGTCATCGCGCAGGGTCCCGGCCCCGTGAAGATCGGGATGCTCATCGAGCTCACCGGTGTCTTCACGCGGAACGGGCGCGAGGCGCTCGACGGCATGCGCATGTACCTGGACGAGATCGGGAACAGGGCGGCGGGACGGAATCTCGAGCTGCTCGTCGAGGACATGGAGGGCAAGCCCGACGTCGCGCTCACGAAGGCGCGCAAGCTGGTGGAGCGCGATGGGGCCCACATGCTGTCGGGCATCGTCTCGAGCGGCGTCGGTGTGGCGGTGGCGGGCTATGCGCGTGACAAGAAGATCCCCGTGATCGTCAACGCCGACTTCGGGGCGAGCGCGGTGACCTTGCCCGGTCCCGGTCTCAACCCCTACATCTTCCGCTGGTCGCAGAGCGGGACGGGACCGGGCTCCGCGGCGGCGGACTGGGCGGCGAAGACGGCGGGCTGGAAGAAGGTCGTGTCCCTCGCGTCGGACTACGTCGGCGGCGTCGAGACGAACGGGGCGTTCGCGCGCGTGTTCTGCAGCGGGGGCGGGCGGATCGTGCAGGAGCTGTGGCCGCCGCTCGGCACGGCGGACTTCGCGCCGTTCATCACGCAGATCGACCGCAGCGCGGACGCCGTGGTCGTGTTCACCCCGAGCGCGGACGGCCTGCGCTTCGGCCGCCAGTACATCGAGTACGGCGTCAAGCTGCCGCTGATGGACCTCTACGCGCAGATCACCGACGAGTCGAACCTGCAGCAGTTCGGCGAGCCAGCCGTCGGCTGGTACTCCGCCATCCACTACACCGCGCTCATCGACACGCCCGAGAACAAGCGCTTCGTCGCCGCGTGGGAGAAGAAGCACCACCGGGTGCCCTTCGACAACGCCGCCGACGGCTGGGTCGGCGCGCGCGCCATCGTGAAGGCCCTCGAGGCCGTCAATGGCAAGGTCGAGGACCAGGAGGCGTTCATGGCCGCGCTCCGCAAGGCGGAGTTCGACTCGCCCAAGGGACCGGTGAAGCTCGACCCGTACCAGAACATCGTGCAGCCGCAGTACGTGCGCAAGGTGGAGAAGGTGGGCGCCACGTTCGTCAACACGCCGGTGAAGACGTATCCCAGTGTTTCGCAGTTCTGGACGTGGCCGCCGGAGGAGTTCATGAAGCTGCCCCCGCTCACGCAGGCCAAGGGCCGCATGACGGACTGCGCGAAGCTGCTCGGACGATGACGCCGCGCTTCGGCCTGAACCGCTTCGACTTCCGTTCCGTCGACGCCTTCGCGGCCGACGTGCAGCGCGCCGAGGCGCTCGGCTGGGACTGTGCGTGGCTCCCGGACTCGCAGCTTCGTCGCCGGGATACCTACGTGCAGCTCGCGGCCGCCGCCCGCGTCACCGAGCGCATCACGCTCGGGCCGCTGCTCGCCAATCCCGTCAACCGCCATCCCAGCGTCACCGCGTCGTCCATCGCCACCATCGACGAGCTCGCGCCGGGCCGCGTCGTGCTGGCGTGGGGCGTGGGCGACACCGCGGTACGGCTGGTGGGGCTCAAGCCGGCCCGCGTGAAGGAGCTGGAGGAGAGCACGCGCTTCATGCGCGCCCTGCTCGACGGCCAGGAGGTCGAGGTGGGCGCGCTGCGGCCGGCGCGCCTGCCGCACCATCGCCCCGTCCCCATCTGGATTGCCGCGGGTGGACCGCGGACGCTGCGCATGGCGGGCGGCGTCGCGGACGGCGTCTTCATGCGCGTCGGGACCCACGCAGCCAACATCGCGCAGACGGTCGACGCCGTCCGCGCCGGCGCGCGCGAGGCCGGTCGTGATCCCGACACGGTGAAGCTCGGCGCGATCTTCCACACCGTCCTGGTCGACGATCCCGCCCGGGCGCGGCTGATGGCGAAGTCGATGGCGGCCGGTTACTACGAGTACTCGCCCGCGCTGTTCGACGCGCCCGGCTTCACCTGGAACGGGCCGGACCCGGAGACGTTCAAGAAGGCGAAGACGGTGTGGCCCGACTTCCACCACGCGCCCGATCTGGAAGCGAGCGGCCGCCACGTCGACTTCCTGCCCGACGACGTCGCGGCCGCCTTCTGTCTGCGGGGCGCGCCCGTCGACATCGTCCGGCAGCTCCTGGACGTGATCCGCTCGTCACCGGCGCCGTTCCAGTTCGTCGTGCTCCATCCCATTCCCGATCCGCGCTATCCCGACGATCCGCAGCACGGCTTCATGGCCCGCGTGGCGCGCGAGGTCCTGCCCGCGGTTCGTATGGCGTTTTAAGGAGGGGAAGGGGGAACCCTTCCAGGGTATCCCTTCAATAACAAGGAGGGGAAGGGGAAACCCTTCCAGGGTGCTCCTTCAATAACAAGGAGGGGAACGGGAAACCCTCCTAGGGTGCCCCTTCAATAAGGAGAGGATCATGAGCTACGAGATCAAGGTCGAGGACGTCGAGTACCTGCGTCACGGGGACACGTCGCTGCTGATGCGGCTCTACCGTCCGCAGGGCGGGGGGCCGTTCCCCATCATGGTCGAGCTGCACGGCGGAGCCTGGTGCCGGCAGGACCGCCTCGCCGACAAGGTCATTCACGAGCCACTTGCCAAGAGCGGCGTCATCGTGGCGTCGCTCGATTTCCGCCAGCCGCCCGTCGCCTCGTACCCGGGGTCGTGCCAGGACATCAACTACGGGATCCGCTGGCTGAAGGCCAAGGCGAGCGAGCTCGGCGGTCGCGCCGACGCGATCGGCTCGATGGGAAACTCGAGCGGCGGGCATCTGGCCATGCTGCTCGCCATGAAGCCGTTCGATCCGCGCTATGCCGCGCTGCCGCTGCCCGCGGGCTCACCGTCCGTCGACGCCACCGTGAGATGCGTGATCATGTGCTCGCCGGTCATCGATCCGCTCGGTCGCTACCACTACGCGAAGGCGCTCAAGGCGAAGGGGCAGCCGTACCCGGAGATCGTCGACAGCGTCTTGCCGTGCCACGACGCGTACTGGAAGACGGAGGACGCGATGGCGGACGGCACGCCGGCGCTGGCCCTCGAGAAGGGCGAGAAGGTCGAGATGCCGCCCGTGCTCTACCTGCAGGGGACGAACGACGACGCGCACCCGCGTCCGCAGCTCGACCGCTTCGTGGCCGCCTATCGCAAGGCGGGCGGGCGGCTGGACCTCGAGCTGTTCGAGGGCGAGGCGCAGGGCTTCATCATGCGCAAGGCGGGCTCGCCCGCGTCGACCCGCGCCATCGATCGGATCATCGAGTTCACGCACAAGCAGCTGGGCTGAGCGGACGACGACGGCGCGCGGCGCTCCGGCTCAGTACGAGTCGGACGCGCCGCCGCCGCCGAACGCGCCGCCGCGCCCCGCGAATCCCTTCTCCTCTGCGCGCAGCTCGTGGGGAGCCGGCGTGAGTGCCGTCGCGACGGGCACGGTCTGGAAGAGGCGCTCGCGCCGCTCGTCCGCGAAGAGCGCGTCGGCGGTGAACCCGCCGCGCTCCCGGCTGAGCAGGCGCTCGGTCGCTCGCGCCCCGACGACGAGCAGCGCGCCCGAGATCGTCAGCACCAGCCAGAGATCGGCGACGTGCACGTAGTGACGGAGCGTGACCAGCGAGAGCGCGGTGAGTACGATGCCCGTGTCGAGCAGCACCACCCGCCGTGACCTCCAGCCCCACACGAGCACGACGAGAGGCAGCGCAGCCGTGA